>JAFLJZ010000288.1 GCA_022712775.1 Sulfurimonas sp. | reverse complement strand
ACCAAAATGCGTATTTGCAATACTGTTTTTATCATTAATTCCGACAACAAGCAGGTCAGCCTTGATTTTTTTTGCTTTAAACCCAATCAAAGAAGCAGGTGAACCAGACTCTATAAATAGAAGAAAATCAAGCTTTGTATCTTGGTTAAGAGTCTCTATCTGCTGTGTGATATTTCTTTTTAATCCATCCTCATCTATAGGTTTAACAAATACAGGTGCTAGAAATGATGACTCTATGACATGCATTACATAAAGTTGTGCATCTTTCTCTTTTGCAATAGAAATAGCTCTTTTGAGTGCCTCTTGTGACATACTTGACTTATCAATAGCAACTAGTATATTATTAATATTTCTCATTATCTTCTCCTGTTTTTATAAAATAATATTTTATCATACTTTTAGATTTATTTTTTTATTTCATTTAATGTTTATCTACAGCACTTAAAAGTATGGCTATAGATTTAGTAGATGGGTGTGTCTCTAAGGCTATCTTTATCGTCATGCTAAGAGGAACTGCTAAGAACATTCCAACTGGACCTAGAATCCAGCCCCAAAAGATAAGAGAAAAAAAGACAACAACAACAGAAAGACCTAAGTTTTTCCCCATATATTTCGGTTCAATAATATTTCCTAAAAAAATATTTATACTCAAGTATAAACCTATTACCAAAAATACACTATTTATATCAACACCAATGATAGATACAAGAATAGCGGGTATTGCAGCTAAAATTGAGCCAAAACTTGGAATAAAGTTGAGTAAAAATGCTATTAATCCCAAAAGAAGAGCAAAGTCAACTCCAATTATGGTGAGTCCAAGTGAAACTAAAAGCCCGGTAATGAAACTTATAATTGTTTTTATAGCAAGGTATCTATTTAATTTTTGACTAAATATTTTAAAAGGATTTATGTCTGTGGTCTTACTTTGACTAAGTAGTATTATCTTTGTTTGAAAGCTTGATACTTCAAAAAGCATAAAGGTAACACCTAGAAATATAATAAATGAATTTGATAATATTGCAGTAAAGGATTTTAAAAAAACTCCTGCAAAACTTAAAAGACTCGATGGATCAAACATATTTTCTAAGTTAGCCTTAGATACTTCTATTCCTAATTTATGTAACACATCACTCACGGAGTTTATTATTTCTACTATTTTAGCTTTATACTGAGGCGTATTTGATAAAAAACTATCAGCTGAACTTGACAATATATATCCAAATAGAAAAAGTACCACAACTACAAGAGATAAGACTAGTAAAAAAGCAAGAATTTTAGGTATTTTTAAACTCTCCAGCCAAAACATAGCTGGAGCACTCACGGTTGCTATAAAAACAGAAAGTAAAAATAGCACGATTATCGAAGATGCAAGCTTTAGTCCAGCAACTATTATTACAAAAGCAGCTATTCCTAACCAAATCTTAAATATATCGATAGTAGATTGTTTTTGCATATACTTTCCTTGTGTGGCTTTTTGACAAACAATATTATCTATGCATTAAATTGTCTTTATGGTGTAAACCAACTAAGTAGTACGTAATTCCAAGTGCTAAAACTACAGCTCCAATAGAAAAAATTTCCATAGGCGTTAATGTGTTAAAGTCTATTATGATTACTTTTCTTGATATTGCCATTAAGGCTGTAGCTATTACTAGCTTTATTGGTATAACATCTGTTCTAAGATATAAAATAATATTTTGATATATCTCAACAGCTATTAAAACAGCTAAAAAAGCAGCAAATGTTTTAAACATGTCATCTATTCCAAGCAACATAAAAGGAGGAGCAATTACATTGTGATACATTACATATACAACATCTCCAACACCCCAAAATATAACAGCGACCATCAAAATTGCCAAGGCTTTCACTGCTACTTTTATAAGTCTGTTTAAAAAAGCTATTAGCTTATCATCATGCTCTGTTGGTAACTCATCATGTTGCTCTTGCATAATTTTTCCTTAAAGTTCTTTTTCAACATTCATAGCTTCATCAAACATAGCTATTGCTGTATTTTCTGTTTCAACTATGATGTGAGACAAATTTAGTTTTGAAAGTTCATCTTTTTCTTCAAATTTATTTACCTTAACTATCGTTCTTGCATTGTTTGTTAAATCATTTACAACTGCGCATATATGGTTTAGTTTTTTAGAGTTTCCTATTGATATTATAACAGATGAAGCATTTTTAATATTAACTGATTCTAAGATACTTTTTTGTGAAGCATTTCCAAAAATAACAGGTAAATTTTCTCTTTGAGCATCTTGAACCGTTTTAATATCACCTTCTATGGCTATAAACTTTATGCCATCCTTTTGTATAAGTTTTGAAATACGTTTTCCTAACCTTCCATAACCAATAAGTACAATATGATTTGTTAGTTTGTCTTGTTCTATATCAAAGGTATTCTCCTCCACTTGCTTTTTTAGATTAAGCATATCTACGATTTGAGATAAATTTCTAAGTACAAAAGGTGTTATAATCATAGATATTACTACTATAACTATGAGTATTTGACCTAGAGTCGGATCAAGCAATCCTTTCGCATAAGAAAGTTCAAATATAACAAGCGCGAATTCCCCTAATTGAAAAATAGAAAGAGCTGTTTTAAGTGATTCTCTTGAGTTTATGTGGAATCTAAATATAGTATAAATAATTGCTATTTTGATAGCTATAAGCGCTGGGAGAAGTAAAGAGATTGTTAAAATATTTTCAAATATAATTTCAAAATCAAGTTGCATACCAACTGTTATAAAGAACACTCCAAGAAGTAAGTCCCGAAAAGGGATGAGATCTGCTTCTACTTGATGCTTATAATGCGTTTCTGCGATAAGCATTCCTGCAATAAATGCACCTAAGGAATAAGAAAAACCTAGTTGGTGTGCAACAAATGAAGAACCTATAACAATAAGTAAAATAGAACTTATAAAAATTTCATCAGATTTAGTTTTACTCACTTGATGAAAGAATGGTTCTAATAAATATTTTCCAACAAAATAAAGTCCTGCCAATAAAATGATAGCTTTACCAAAGGTCAAAAGAAGCAAGTCTGTAACAGAGCCATCTTTAATTGAAAAAACCGTTATCATAAGTAAAATTGGAATAACCGCAATATCTTGAAAGAGTAATACACCCAAAACCTTACGACCATAAACCTTGTTTATATCACCGCTTTCATTAAGAAGTTTAAGGACTATTGCTGTTGAAGAAAGTGCCATTGCTGCACCGATTATAATAGCTGATTTTATTTCTATGGAAAAAAAGTTATTTGCCACAAAAGCGAAAAAAGCAGCTGTTAAAACAACCTGAAGCCCACCATATAAGAAAACTTCTTTCCTCATTTTCATCAAATGTTTTACAGAAAATTCCAATCCTATAGTAAACATTAAAAATACTACACCAAATTCTGCTATCTCTTTTAACTCTTCATTATGTACTGCTTCATGTAAATCAAAACCATAAGCGATAATAGTTCCTGTCGCTATATAACCTATGATAGTTGGAATTCCAAATTGTTTAAGGAACAGATTAAGTAACGTTGCAATGAGTATAGTAAAAATAATAATTTCTAGCACTATATACTTTCCTTACTTTTTTATTCATTATATAATAATTTCTTGTTATTTCTTCCTATTTTTAGATACTCTTTTTTTATTTACCTTATATTTATGCTTTTTTAATTTTTCAACTATAGCATATGAAAGTTCATGTATTTCAGTAATTTTACATGTATCGCCATGGAAGAATAGTTCTCTTTTATTTTCAAACTTTCCCATAAGCTCTAAAAAATCCACTTCATCTAAAAATGGGTACAAGCGTGTAGATTTTTCTTCTCCATCTATCCATCCGGAGAGAACACAAATAACTAAAAAAACGGGTAGGTATACATATTTTCCATCATAATGATTTTTTACTTTTTGTGCCATAACATTATAGTACTCTACTAAGGGTTCTTCTAACTTATTTAGTGATTGAAACTGAGGATATTTACTTGTATGTTCAGCTAATTTTATTAGATAGTCTACATTTACAACATGTTCTTGAAGCTTTAAAAGCAAAGTATTTAAAGTATCATAAACATATATAGCGTCTTCGTCTTTTTCAAAAGTAGCTTCACCACTTGTTGCACTTATCTCTAAAAAATATCTTTCTAAAGCCGTTCGAGAAAGGACTAATAATGCTTCAGTTTTTACATCTCTAAGCATTGTAGGCTTTATTCTATTGGTACAATTATTGTTGATAAGGTGATTTTTTGAAGCTATAGACATTTCAGTTTCTTGTTACAAGATTATGCTTTTTTATCTTTTGGATCATATTTGATAAAAAAGATATTTTCTTTTTTTCTTCTTCTAACGAAGACTCAGCAGATAAATTGAACACATTCATCTTACTATCTAAAAAACCTGTGTTAAACTTACCATCTTTAAAGTCTTCATCTCGCACTATCTCTCTATGGAGTGAAATATTTGTTTTTAGACCCTCAATGTTATACTCGTCCAAGGCTCTCCTAGCTTTTTTGACAACACCCTCCCAATCTAATGCTGAAATAATTAGTTTTCCAATCATAGAATCGTAGTTAGGTGGTATTTCATATCCCTCATAAAGAGAAGAATCTATTCTAACACCTGGACCACCTGGTGTTAAATAGTTTTTAATTGTTCCACATGATGGCATGAAATTATTTTGAGGGTCTTCGGAGTTAATCCTAAACTCTATGGCATACCCGCGAAATTGAATCTCTTCTTGAGCAAATTGAAGCTTATCACCTTCAGCAATTTGTATCATTCTTTGAATAATATCCACCCCTGTAATAACCTCAGTTACAGGATGTTCCACCTGAACTCTTGTATTCATCTCAATGAAGTAAATGTTATCTTCTTCATCAATAAGGAACTCCACTGTTCCAACACTTTCATAGCCAAGCTTAAACATTGCCTTTATTGAAATTCTATATAACTCTTTTCTTACGCTAGCATTTAATCTTGGTGATGGGGATATTTCTATAACTTTTTGATGTCGTCTTTGGATAGAACAATCTCTTTCGCCTAAATGTACAACATTTCCATATTGGTCAGCAATAATCTGAACTTCTATATGTCTTGGATTTTCAACATATTTTTCTATAAAAACCTCACCTTTACCAAAGTATTTTATAGCCTCATTTGTAGCGGATTCATACATGCTTGAAAAATCTTTTCCCTTTTTTACAATTCGCATACCACGACCACCACCACCAAAGGCAGCTTTTATAATCACAGGAAAGCCTATCTCTTTGGCAATTTTTTCGCCTTCTTCTTTATTTAAAACAGGTGTGTCTGTTCCTTCTAAAACAGGAACGCCTATCTCCTTCATAGCCACCTTAGAAGCCATTTTATCCCCAAAAAGCTCTATATGTTCGGGCTTAGGTCCAATAAAGATTATCCCATTATCAGCACAAGCTTGTGCGAACTCTGCACTTTCAGATAAAAAACCATATCCTGGGTGGATAGCATCACAGTCTGCTTTTTTTGCTATAGATATGATGCGTTCATAATTTAAATATGCTTCTACTGGATTTCCCATAATTGGATAGCATTCATCAGATTTTCTAACCCAAACACCATCAACATCCACTTCAGAAAATACAACAACACTCGTTATTTCTAACTCTTTACACGCTCTAATAATTCTTAAGGCTATTTCACCTCTATTTGCAATTAAAACTTTTGATATTTTCTTCATAGTTTGCTCCTTAGTAGTGAAATTATATTCTCTTTTAAAAAAAATATCTTCACTTATTGTGTACTTAAAGTTATCTATTTTTGTTCTAAAAACTGTCTCTTATTGTTTTTTTTATCATATAATTATAGAATATGAAAAGAGAAACTCTAAATAAAAATACACAGATATCTAACGATATATTATTTTACATATATAAAAACATCGAAATAGACATTAATATGGATGAACTTGCTAAGAGCTTTAATCTTAGTAAGTTTTATATGCATAGAATTTTCAAAGAAATTTTTGGAAGAAATATTTATGAAAGTATTAAATCAATTCGATTACAAAAAGCCTCTTCATTGCTACTCACTAATAAATACTCTAGCATAACTGAAATAGCTTCTTTATGTGGATATAGCTCTCAAACATCTTTTATTAGAGTATTTAAAGAACGCTTTGAAATAACACCTAGCAAATGGAGAAAAGGTGGCTATAAAAAATATTCTCGAACAATTTTAGAAGAATCAATAAAAGCAAAGGAATCAAATGCTGATTTTACCAACCTTGAAGCAAGTATTGTAAAAATGCCAGCTATAGAGGCGTATTACATTAGGCACAATGGCTACAATGATGAGATTAAACAAACATGGCAAAAGATTCAAACATGGACATATAGTAATAATATTAATAATTATAAACATATAGCACTCTTTCATGACAATCCAGTTGTTACACATTTAGAAGCATGTCAATATGTTGCCTGCATAGAAATAAAAGATGAAAATATTTCCACAAATCAAAGATTACCTAAGTTTAATATTTCAGAGGGGGTATATGCTAAATTTGATTTAGAAGGAAAAGATGGTGATTTACTAAAGTTTATGCATTGGCTCTATAATGAATGGTTGCCAAATAGTGACTATGAAACCACCACTAAACCACCCTATGCAATATACAAAAAAAATAAATATCTCTGTGATGATAATATTTTTGAATTGAGTTTTTATTTATCTATAAAGTTTTAAATCTCTTTTAATTATTATTAAATCATATATTTATCATTTGTTTATGTTAAACATATGTGTATAATTGAAACATTCTTTGAATAAATTACTGAAGCTATTGAATTATAAAACATAAAATAGCCTAGAAAACAAAATAAGTGTTACTATTTGTATATAAATATGATTATAATAATTTAAGAGGTACTATATGACACTTGATCCAATAGTAATGTTTTTTATAGCAGGATTTGCTATAACTTTAATGAAAGTAGACTTTAAATTGCCTTCTGCAATTTATGAATTTTTAAGTATCATGTTGCTTCTAGCAATTGGTTTAAAGGGTGGTATCGAATTATCCAAGCAAAATGTTGGTGACTTAATTGGCGATATTGGTTTAGTTCTTACAATGGGAATACTCATTCCTCTTATTGCATACCCAATATTATATTTTTTAGGTAGATTTAGTCGAGTTGATTCTTCTTCTATCGCTGCACACTATGGCTCTGTAAGTGTAGGAACATATGCAGTTGGTGTTGCTTTTTTAGATAATATAAATGTCAGTTATGAACCTTACCTTCCGCTATACTTAGTAGTTCTTGAAATACCTGCAATCATTGTTGGTATAGTTTTAGCTAAAGGTATCACTAAAGATACAAACTGGAAGGAAGTAGCACGAGAATCATTTTTAGCAAAAAGTATAGTCTTACTCTTTGTTGGTTTGCTTATAGGATGGGCCGCTGGTGTAAAAGCGGAAGAATCTCTCGCACCATTCTTCTTTGATCCATTTAAAGGTATACTCGCATTGTTCTTACTTGAAATGGGTGTTGTTGCAGCTGGTCAAGTAGGCCTGTTAAAGAAATATGGCTTATTTTTATTAGGATTTGGTATTATATTTCCTGTAATATCAGCAGGTATTGGACTTGGGTTTTCAATACTCATGGGACTTTCATTAGGTGGAGCATTACTACTCATGATTCTAGCAGCAAGTGCTTCTTATATTGCTGTTCCCGCCGCTGTGAGGATTGCATTACCTGAAGCTAACCCTGGACTTTCACTTACAGCATCCTTGGGAATTACATTTCCATTTAATGTTATTGTAGGTATACCACTTTACTATGCGATGGCACAAACATATCTTGGAGGATAATTATGCAAAGCGTTACAAAAATTTTAATGACTATAATTACAGAACAAAACTTAGAAAAAAGCATCATAAAAGATCTTGGTCAATTGGGTGTTAATGGGTATACAATTGTTGAAGCCAGAGGCAAAGGCGACAGTGGAATTAAAAGTGGTACGTGGATGAATGATTCTAACATACAAATTGAACTGATTTTAGATAATAAACTGGCTCAAAAAATATCTAACTATATATCTGATACAAAAAGATATAAAAACTACAGTATGATGATTTATTTTTCTGAGGTTAATGTATTAGAACTATAAGAAACTCTTTAAAAGAGAGTTTCATTCTTGGCTTTTTATTTTTCCTTTTTCAACTCTCGTATCTCTTGTTTTAATTCACTCATTTGTTCTAGCAGTAAGTCAAGTTTTTTACTATCTTCGTGTATCTCATCTTGCATGTCTTTAGAGTTTATCTTCTCCATTTCTCCAATAATAACCGCAACAAAAAGATTATAAAATACAAATGCAGCTATGATAATAAAACTTACAAAGTATGCCCACGACCAAGGATACACTTCCATCCCCTCGTACATAACATCTGTCCAGTCTTCAAAGGTTAAAATTCTAAAAAGGGTGAGCATTGCTATAAGTAAATCATCCCATAATCCGCTCTCAACTCCGTCAAACATAAAGTTACCTAGAATTGCGTAGATATAAAAAATAATAAACATCAAAATTACAATATCAACAATCGAAGGAATAGCCCCAATAAGCATATCCATAATCTTTTTAAGTTCTGGCCTTGCTGTTAGTAGTCGTAGAACTCTAAAGATTCTAAGTAACCTAGCAACTGCTGCCATTGTAGAGTCATCAAGTGGAATCAAGGTTACGGTTACAATTATAAAGTCAAAAACATTCCATCCTGATTTAAAAAAGTCTAAAAACCTTTTTTCTGCCAACATCTTAATAAGAATTTCAACTAAAAAATATATAGTGATTAAATAATCAAAGATATAAAATAAAGTTGATAAATCACTACTGTTATCACCTAATGTTTTAAATCCAAGCACAGAAGAATATATGATTATAATCGTTGTAGTAAGATTAGAAAACCATCTTGCTTCTCTAATTTGTATTAAATAATTTTTTAAATCCATTTCTTTTATCTACCTTTTTGATTAAAAATAGTATTTTATCTCTTTATTATAAATATAAGTAAACAGTATATATTTTTGCCTTGGGTATATTCCCCTCTTTCGTAGTGAGTATTTGTTTAAAGATTAAGCATAACATCACGTTTATCTCAAGCTATATATATTATACTTTCAAAATTAAACTACTATAGGAATATTTATGTCAATACTAACAAAACTAAAAGGACAAGGAAACACGCCAACACTCTTTGCCGCTTTTATATATTTTGATTTGAGCTTTATGATTTGGACAATATTAGGCCCTCTTTCATCAGAAATAGTTGAATCACTTGCTTTAACTGGTTTCATTATGTCTACAAGTCAAAAAGCTACTATGCTTTCACTTCCTATACTTTCAGGTGCACTTCTTCGTATTGTTCTTGGATTTGGTGTTGACAAATTTGGTGCAAAAAAGACAGCACTTACATCACAGTTTATAGTAATTCTTGCACTCCTTGCTACATACTTTTTAGGTGACGCTGTTACATATAATTTTCTACTTTTTATTGGATTATTATTAGGTTTTGCTGGTGCTTCATTTGCTGTTGCCTTACCTCAAGCAGGGCAATGGTATCCACCAAAACTTCAAGGTCTTGTTCTTGGTATTGCAGGAGCTGCTAACTTTGGCGTTGTTATGGGGTTTATCTTCGCTCCAAAAATTGCACAACATTTCGGCTGGCAAACAGTATTTTTAGTTGCTGCTGGGTTGGCTACAGTTCTCTTTATTACCTATGTTCTTCTAGCAAAAGATGCACCAAAAAATATATACAAGAGTAATCCTAAAAAGTTAAAAGATTATTGGAAACTACTTAAAGATAGAGACACATGGTGGTTTAACCTTTTTTATGCGATTAGTTTTGGTGGTTTTGTTGGTTTTGGTGTATTTTTAAAGCTTTACCTTACAGATACGTATCCACAAGAGATGGCAGAGCTAGGTCTTTCTTGGTTTAAAGAAGACAACATCATGGTTATGGCTGGTTATTTTGGAGCCTTATGTATTTTTGCCGGTACTATTCTTCGTCCTATCGGTGGAGCAATTGCAGATAAAATT
>JAFLJZ010000061.1 GCA_022712775.1 Sulfurimonas sp. | reverse complement strand
AATAGAAGCAAATCAAATTGTATCAATAGAATACGAAGTAAAAGATGGAGATACTGTAGTAGACAGTAATATTGGTGGAGCGCCTTTAGTATTTATGTTTGGTAAAGGTCAAATAATCTCAGGTTTAGAAGATGGTATCAAAAATATGACAGCTGGTGAAAAAGGTGATGTACTTGTACAACCTGCTGATGCTTATGGTGAATTGAATGATGATGCAACACAAGAAGTAGCAAAAGATCAGTTCTCTGGTATTGATTTAGAAGTTGGAATGACTTTATACGGTCAAGGTGAAGATGGACAAACAACACAAGTAATTGTAAAAGAAATTGGTGAAGAAAATATCATTATTGACTTTAATCATCCTTTAGCTGGAAAAGCTTTGATGTTTAGTGTTACTGTAAATAGTGTTCGTGAAGCTTCTGCAGAAGAAGCTATGACTGGAATTCCTGCTGAAAATAAACCAGTAGAAGGTGAAAGTTGTGGTACAGGGTGTGGTTGTCACTAATTTTATAGCAGTATCAAATGCTTCTAAAGAAGCATTTAAAACTGCAACTCTTTTAAAGACACTTAATGTGAATTCTCTTATAACCGGAGAAGTTGGTGTTGGAAAAAAGAGCCTTGCTCAGTATATACTTCCTAATGCAGCAGTAATTGATGCATCTAACTTTGATGAATTATTGATAGCATTAGAGAGTTCTAATCAAATAATTATTACAAACCTACAAAATTCACCTAATTTAAAAACTATTGTTGATACGCTTAAACTTAATAGTATTAGAGTTATTGCTACGGCAAAACATGATATTAACAATGATATTTTAGATGATTTATTTAGTATTAAATTTTATATTCCACCTTTATCTCAGCGTGAAGAAGATGTCTCCTCTTTAATAAAGATATTTTCAGAGGAAGCATCTTCTTTATTTGGAATGTCAAATACATTTGAAGTTAAAACATTAGTTCCAGACTTGAGTGCAAATTCACACTCTTTAAAACGTCAAGTAATGATTAACTATCTTCTGCAAGATATACAAGATAGAGAGCTTATGGAAATTATAGAAAATTATTTAGCAAATAAACTAGGCTCAAATAGTGATTATCGAAATTTTTTATATCTTTATGAGGTTCCATTGATTAAATCAGGTTTGAAACAATTTAAATCACAGTTAAAGTTAGCAGATAAACTTGGGTTAAATAGAAATACACTTAGAAAAAAAATAGCAGATAATAAAATATACCTTTAGAACGCTTTTCGAGCAAAGCCCAAAAAACTACGCTAACGCTGAGTTATACCCTCAAGGGGCACCTTGACTTCAGCAGTTGGCTCATGCGACTAGTCGCAATTAAGACAAGAAGGAAAAAAATGAAGAAAATAGCGATGATATTCTCGGGTCAAGGTTCTCAAGCAGTTGGGATGGGTAAAGATTTTTATGATAATTCTGAAGTGGCACGTGAAATGTTTGCAAAAGCTGGTGAAAGAATCGGAGTTGATTTTAAGGAATTGATTTTTGAAGAAAATGATAAACTCGGTCAAACTGCATATACACAACCTGCTATTTTATTAGTACAAATGGTTGCGTACAAACTTTTTAAAGATGCTTGTCCAGACACTAAAGCTGAACTTTTTTTAGGGCATTCACTTGGTGAATTTTCAGCGCTGTGTGCAACTGGTGCGATAGACTATGTTGATGCAGTTGAATTAGTCCATAAGCGTGGTACATTTATGCAATCTGCTTGTGATTCTATAGATGCTGGAATGATGGTTTTAGTCGGACTTGATGATGCTTCAGTTGAAAAAGTATGTGCTGATGCACAAAGTGCGGGTAAAAAAGTATGGCCTGCGAATTATAATCAAGATGGACAGTTAGTTGTAGCTGGTATAAAATCAGATTTAAGCTCATTAGAACAAACTTTTAAAGATACTGGAGCAAAAAGAGCACTACTTTTAGATATGTCTGTAGCTTCACATTGTGAGCTATTAAGCCCTGCACAAGAACCTTTAGGAGAATTAATGTCAAGTATGGTAAAAGAGAGTTTTGAAGCTTCAATCATCTCTAATGTTACTACGCATCCTTATAATACAAAAAATATTGCTATTGCCCTTTTAAAAGAACAACTTGTAGCTCCTGTAAAATACAAACAGTCGATATTAGCAGTGGCTGGAGATTTAGATTTAGCTATAGAGTTTGGTAATGGAAGCGTACTTAAAGGACTTAATCGTAGAATCGCAAAAGAACTTAAAACTGTAAATGTGTCAGATATGAAATCACTAGCTATTGTAGTTGAGGAAGTTTGCTCTTAAAATGCGAATTACTTTAGCGCAGACATCTCCAAAACTAAATCGTAGTAACCTTGATAATATATCTTCAATAATTGAAAATGTTAAAGATACAAGTGATTTAATTGTTTTTCCAGAATTAGCTTTAAATGGTTATATGCTTCAGGATAAACTTTATGAGGATGCTTGGCACATTGGCGAGCTAGAATGTTTAGCCAAGCAAAGTGTAGATATTGATATTGTTGTTGGTGTAGCTCTTCGTGATGTTGATGCATTTAGAAATGCAGCACTTTATTTTTCTAAAGGAAAGCTATTATCACAGCATAATAAGGTACATTTACCAAATTATGGAATGTTTGAAGAAGCAAGATATTTCGAAGCAGGCAAATTTTTTGAAAGTTTTGAAACTAGTTATGGAAAAGTTTCAATGCTTGTATGTGAAGATTTATGGCATAACTCTGTTCATATAGATTTAATTAAAGAAAACCCAAGTTTTATAATAGCACTTGTAGCTTCACCTGCTCGTGGTTTTACAGATACTGGATTAGAAATAGAAAAACAATGGCAAGATATTATAAAAATAATTGCTAAAGAGTGTAATGCTAAAGTGATTTTTGTAAATCGCGTAGGTTTTGAAGACGGTCTAGGTTTTTGGGGTGGATCTTGTATTGTAGATGAAGAGACAAATATTTTACACCAATTAGAACATTTTAAAGAAGAGATAAAAACATTCAATATTTAAAGGAAGTACGATGAAAATAGCAATAATGGGTGCAATGCCAGAAGAAATAGCACCAATTTTAGAAAAAGTAGGCACATATAAGACTACAGAATATGCAGATAATAAATATTATGAAGCAACTTACAATGGTGTTGATTTAGTAATAGCGTATTCAAAAATTGGTAAGGTATTCTCAACACTTACAGCTTCAACGATGATTCAGAAATTTGGGTGTGAAAAGTTACTGTTCTCTGGTGTAGCTGGTGGGATTAATCCAAGCCTTAAGATTGGAGATTTAATAGTAGCAACTAAATTATCTCAACATGATTTAGACATTACTGCCTTTGGGCATCCTATGGGTTTTGTTCCTGGTGGAAGTGTATTTGTTGATGCTGATAAAGATTTAATAGCACTTTCTAAAGAAGTAGCAAAAGACTTAGGTAAAACAGTTCAAGAAGGGATTATCGCTACTGGTGATCAGTTTGTGCATGATTCAGCGGTTAAAGACAATATAGTTAAACACTTTAATGCAGATGCTTTAGAGATGGAAGGTGCTTCTGTCGCTGTAGTTTGTAATTCGCTAAATATACCATTTTTCATACTTCGTGCTATAAGTGATACAGCTGATACGGATGCCAGTTTTTCATTTGATGAGTTTATGGAATCAAGTGCTATCATCTCAGCAGAATTTATTATGAAAATGGTTGACAAAATCGTTATTCCATTAACTAACGCTAAATGAACAAAGTCCATTTAACTACGCTAACGCTGTGTTTTCTGCCGATGAAATATTTAGTATTTCACATGTCCTCTCACTTTAGTGTGTGTCAGCAGAAAGCTCACACTCAGATAAACCGAGCCTAATATGTCTATAAAATTATCTAAAAAGATAATGTCCAAACTTGGCAAAACAAATGCCGAATTTGAACTTATAGAAGAGGGCGATAAGATTCTTGTCGGTTTGAGTGGTGGTAAAGATTCCCTTACTATGATTCACGCGATGAAAGAACAACAACGCCGTGCTCCTTTTAAGTTTGAGTTTCTTGCGGTTACTATCTCTTACGGAATGGGTGAAAACTATACTGACTTAGAGAATCATTGTAAAAAATATGACATACCTTATAAAGTTATAGATACAAAAGTATATGAACTAGCAAAAGAAAAAATTAGAAAAAATTCATCTTTTTGTAGTTTTTTTTCTAGAATGAGAAGAGGATACCTTTACACTGCCGCACAAGAAAATGACTGTAATAAAGTAGCCTTAGGGCATCATATGGATGATGCAGCGGAGAGTTTTTTTATGAACTTCATTTATAATGGACAGATGAGAAGTTTAGCACCAAAGTATAGAGCTGAGAATGGCTTGATTGTGATTAGACCACTAATTCAAATGCGTGAACGTCAACTTCGTGCCTTTGTTGATGATAATAATCTTAATGCTATAGGTGATGAAACTTGTCCAGCAATGCGTTTTGATGTTAAAATGCCACATGCTCGTGCAAATACTAAAGTAATGTTGGCAAAAATGGAAAAAGAGTTTCCATCACTCTTTACAAGTATGAATGCAGCCTTTAAAAATATGTCTGTTGATAGTTTTTTTGATAAGGAAAAATTTTCTTTGTAAAGTTATTGCGTAATAAATTGAGAATTAGAAGTTTTCTCATCTTTATGTATTTGCTCTTTTTTACTTTTTAAAGTTTCATCTCTTAAGGTTTGTAAAAATTCTAAGATATTTTCTTGGTAAGAGATAGTATCTTCGTCATAACTTAACGGAAGTAATTGCTTTAGTTCATTTATATCTATTTTTTTTGCATATCTTGGAATGACTTTTAAATCTTGAAGAATACTTGCAACCAACATATCAATATTTAATCCATTATCTTCTTTTACTTGGTCTACTTTTTCTTTTGTAGTTATCATCAGAAGATCGGCCCTTTCTTCATCTTCTTTATAAATCTCTAAACCAATGTTTTTAACTAGGATATAACTATCAACAGTTGAATCATCATTTGACGCAATAACTAAGGCAAATACCTTCGCCCGAAATTCTAACGAACCATGATGATGAACAAATAATTCACGAAATGCACTAAAAAAATGATGTTTTAGTCTAAAACTAAGTCGCATATATATTCCTTTAGTGTATTATATCATTAATAAATTTAGGAGAGTATCGTGGGTAGAGCATTTGAATACAGAAAAGCATCAAAAATGAAAAGATGGGGAGCAATGTCTAAATTGTTCCCAAAACTTGGAAAAATTATCACTATGGCTGCAAAAGAGGGAAGTAGTGATCCTGACATGAATTCTAA
>JAFLJZ010000060.1 GCA_022712775.1 Sulfurimonas sp. | reverse complement strand
ATTTACACCGTGTAGAACATCTGCGCCAGCCAAGCTGATTCTGTCGGCGTTTTTTTGAGCTTCATCTGAAAGCTCATTGATTTTCTCAAATGTTGTAGCAATCAGGTCTGCTGGATTAATACGTTTTTTCTTAGTCAGGCTATATGTAAAGCTAAGATTCCCTTCGCCTACAAGCAGAGTTTTGCCACGCGCAATGTGACCAACAAAATCAAGAGATTTTCTATTTTGTTTAAGAAGGTAAAATAGCTCCAGATCAAACTGCTGCAATTTCTTAGCTTCATAAACAAGGCCAGCATCAAGATAGCGAGAAATAAGGAGCTGATTTTTACAGCAAGATCATTAATTTTTTGATTTAAAGACTGTTGATACATATTTTCCTCCATTTTAATTAATATTAAATCGGAAGTTAAATATCAGGAAGTAGTGTAAGTAGAATAATCAAACATTCAGCCAGTAACGTGTATGTTTCAACTCACCTGTTTTAGTGAGGGTCTCTTTTTCAACAAGGTCAGTAAGGTCACGAGTGGCTGTAATTCTGTTTGCACCTGTGATGGATTGATAATTTCCAGAACTTAAACCTCCTTCAAATCCATCGGGTCCTGCTTCAAACAATCGCAAAATAGCCTTTTTTTGCCGTTCGTTAAATTGTCCACGGAATTGGTCAAAGAATTTTGTTTTAGAAATAAGAAATTCTGCACGTCGCTGTGTTTCCGTTTGTGCATCCAATATAACATTGGAAAAATACTCAATCCATTGTGTTATTTCATTCTGCTTATTAGTCTTTTCCAACATGTCATAATAAAGTTTTTTATCTCGTTCGATCACGCTAGAAAGAGCAATTAACGTTGGATAACCAAGCGTTTGTGCCAACGCTTTTTCTGCCAACGCACGTGCGATACGTCCATTGCCATCCTCAAATGGATGAATACAAACAAAATAAAGATGTGTGATGGATGCTCTGGTTAATGCAGGAAGCACTTTCTCACTTTGATTAAACCATTGGATAAATGTTTCCATTTCGTTGTTCATACTTTCTGAAGGAGGTGCTTCAAAATGTATGATAGGTTTATGAAGTGGACCAGAAACAACCTGCATAGGGTCGTCATGTTTTCGATAATCACCAATAACTTCTAAATCACGTCGTCCATTACACAACATTTCATGCCATGTGAATAATGTCTCATCTATTAGCAAGTTAGCAGAATCTTCATGGAGATTAAGCATCATCTCTGCGATACCTTTTTCTGCTAGGGGAATCCTATGATTATCGGTATCTAGGCCAAAATGATGTCGGATAGATGATTGCACACTATCACGACTTAACATCTCACCTTCAATCTCTGATGTTTTAACCGCTTCAGTACTAATAAGCTCTATAGTAAGATTGTTTTTATCTTCTTTGTCAATATGTGTAAACACACCTTTAAGCATACCAGATTCTTGTAAAAACCGTTTCTCCAACGGCTCTATTATTGCTGTATCATACCTAAAGTTAGGCCAATCGTTCTGTTGCCAATTCCATCTCATGATGTATAAACCTTTATCCTATGAATCATTTATACCATATATTATGATGCATAGAAACCTTTTTTATGCATCCTTTACAGAAAACAGTTGTTATTATCCTTTAATAAGGAATGTCACTATTAAAGGATAATACGTTATAATTTAAGAATCGTATTCTACAACGTCACATTTTCATCCGCAGAAAACCGCTGCTGACCGCGGAAAACCGCGGATTTTGACAGCAAGAATGGTAGCAAAATTCCGCTACGAATTTTCAGCTATCCTTATGTTTCAATAGGTTATTCAGTCAGTTTTGATCCCGTAGGGTCACCATTTTTTTTTCTTACATTTCAGTTGTTTACCGAGATTTATACCAACTTCCGATGGGTGGCAAAATAACATTTGGGTAATATTAGGGTAACAAACGAGGAAAGATATTCGCATATACATTAGTGCCTCCCATTTCCAAATTTTCCAACCACCCCATTGCGGCAGTTCGTGTAATTATGGTTCGTCTGCCGACTTTTATTATTTTTGGCGCACGCCCTCATTTAATTCTTTGTAAAAAGGCTGCGTGAGATATTTGCGATAGTGAAAAACTCACTGATAGTTAGCGTTAGTTTTTCCATAGAGGAGATAGTAGCAAGTTGATTTCAGCTGATGCTACAGCCGCTACGTAAGAGGTTTTGAATCCCCAAAATAGCATTCACTATTTCAAATGTGAAGGTAAGGCGAATTTGCAAATAAGTCAAAGATATTTATTTTTTGAACAAAGAAATGTAAAATTCAGGAGCGATATTATTAAGAATCGTAACCTAGTTATAGCCTAGCTCGCAGAGATTATCTTCTTGAGAAACTGTGTTTGTTTCATTGGATTTGTCTTTAAAAACTTCTGTAGATGATTGCGGTTGTGTAGAGCAAGATGTAGCGAGTTTGGTTTTTAGGTTCTTAACGATTAAATCTATACTTTCATTATTTTTAGTCATAATATGCCCCTAATAAAAATCGTGCTAAGAATATGGTACATAATGAATAAAGAATTTTCCAGTAGAATCTCTGGGGTTGTGAATTTTTTTTACGAGGACAACTGTTTGTTGCATTAATGCCGCGCTTTTATGTTGCGGCGCAACATCATTTCGCGAAGGTAAATAGGGCGGAATTTGATAGGTCAGGTCGAAATTTGTAATTGTCATCTGCAAAGTTTTTCAGCCCTTCCGTA
>JAFLJZ010000059.1 GCA_022712775.1 Sulfurimonas sp. | reverse complement strand
TTACTTAATACTGAAGCTTTAAAAACAGCAACTCCTAGTGATATAGAAAAAGATATACGCACAAACTCTAAAGTGCTTGAAAAACTCTCTAACAATGTTGCAACACTCATAGACAAACTCAAAACAAGTATAAAAAGTGCCGACACTATCCATAACCCTGCCCTAGCAAAGGCTTTGGAAAAACTAGAGCATCAAGTAGAACCTAAAATTCTCACCCCTGAAAACTTTAAACTCTCTTCTATCAAAGAATCTTTAGAACAGGTATCCTTACATATGAGCAAAAGTTTTACTATGGAATCTAAAGGTATCTTAGCGTCTATAGAAAAAATATTTCTAGCCTTAAAAAACGTAGAACAAACCACAACTACTCCAAAAGCATCTATAGAGCAACTCTTAGAGAAAAATATACCAAGTGAAATCACAAGACTGAGTGAAAATATTAAATCTGTGATTCTAAAAGCCGATCCACTTTTTTCAAAAGATACAGCCTTACTTCTAAATAAACTAGAATCATTAAGCACTCCAAAACAACTTGACATACAAAACAATGTCAAAGAGATTATTTCTAAGGACTTAAAAGCTATGTTACTTCAAGCAAATGAAGAAATAGCTAAAGCATCCCACCCGAATAGAACAGAGGTACTCAAGCATATTGACAAGTTATCACTCCAAATAGACCACTACCAACTTGTCTCACACCTTTCAAACGGCACCTCACTCTTTTTACCTTTTTCATGGGATTCACTAGAAGATGGAAATTTCCAAATGAAAACAGACAATGATGATAAGTTTTATTGTGATATTGATTTAAAACTTAAAGAATATGGTGACTTAAATTTAAAACTTACACTATTTGATAAAAACCAACTTAACCTACATATTTATTCTTCTAGCGATAAGTTTAAAGAACTCGTAAAAGAAAACATTCCCTCCCTTAGAGCTGGACTTATAGATGCACAAATCACACCAAGAGAGATTAGAATTTTCGAGCCAAAAGTAGTTTCTAATACCTCTCCCTATCCAAAAGAAGAACAACATATTCATGTAGGGTTTGAGGTCAAAGCATGATAAAGAAAAAAGCAGCAGCACTTCGTTATGATAGAGAAAAAGAAAACGCTCCTCGTGTAGTCGCTAAAGGTGAGGGGAAGGCTGCAGAAAACATTATAAAAATTGCAGAAATAAACAACCTTCCAATACAAAAAGATGAAGACCTAATAGAACTTTTATCTAATGTAGAAATTAATAAAGAAGTTCCTGATGCACTTTATAAAGCAGTTGCAGAGGTATTTAGCTTCATCTATAAAACAACTAAAAAATAGTACTTTTTAATGACATTCTATTAACATTCTATTAACATTTTATCAATATATTTTGCTATAATCTAAAATAACAATTGTCATTTTTATATGACATTTAAAGGTAATGTTTATGCTTGAAGAAACTCCAACTTGTGAAACACTCGAAGTCACTTCACTACAAGAGGTGTCTATAACACCTAATGAGTATAACGATATTTTAGAAATTCAAAATAAAATTTTGAATATGATAGCCTCTCATGGAAATTTTACTGATATTTTAGAACACCTCTGTAGCTTAGCTGAGAGTTTACTACCTAATTCAGTAGCTTCTATAATGCTTAAAAATACTGACACAGGCTTAATGAGTGTTTTATCCGCTCCTTCAGTTCCAGAGCTTGGGCATAAGGCATTAAAAAACTTAAAACCTGGTCCAGGCGGTGGTTCATGTGGGAATGCTGTTTTTCGTGACGAAGCGCAGTATGTACAAGATACCTTTAAAGATCCAAGATGGGAAGATATTCGTCAAATCGCTTATGATTTTAACCTTTGTTCTTGTTGGTCGATGCCTGTAAGAGATGAAAATAAAGAACCTATTGGTACATTTGCTCTATCTTCATTTGAGCATCGTTTACCCGCGCCTTTTCATAAAAAACTTCTTGAGACTGCGGCTTCTATTGTAAATATTGTTCTTAAAAACAGAGAAAATGAAACCAGAATAAAACTATTTTCAACTGCTATGCAAAATGCTGCAGAGGGTATCATTATTACAAATGCTAAGAATGAAATCATTGAAGTAAATGCAGCCTTTGAAGAGATTTATGGATACAAAGAAAAAGATGTACTTGGGAAAAATCCGAATTTCTTCTCTTCTGGACTTAATACAGAAAAGTTTTATGATGAGATGTGGAAAGGTATAAATAAAAACCATAAATGGAGTGGAGAAATAATTAACAAACGCTCTAATGGAGCACATATTACTCAATGGATAAGTATTAGTTCTTTAAACGATGAAACACAAAACAACTATCTTGCAATTTTTAGTGACCTTACAGAACTTAAAGATAGCCAGAAGAAAATTCAAGAGATGGTATATACCGATTCCTTGACAGGACTCAAAAATAAAGTATCCTTAGAAAAGGCAATATATAATTCTCAAGAACAAACACTGATACTGTTGAATGTAAATAATTTTTCTTATATTAATACAGCGTATGGCTTTGAAATTGGTGATAAAATACTTATAAAACTAGCAAGTGTTTTACAAATGCATTGCAAAACACATCTTACTGCAAGAATCAACTCTGATGAATTTGCCCTACTCTTTGATGCAAATATAAATATTACAGACAAGATTAAAGAAATTCAAGAATATTTTTATACACACCAAGTGTATGTTGATGATATATTCTTAAATATTTCATTTTCTTACGGTGCATCTAATGAAAGTAAAAACCTTTTTAGAAATGCTGCTTTAGCACTTAAACAAGCAAAAGAAAATGGCAAAAATAGATACTACATTTATTCCAGTGATGATGACAACACCAATCCTCGAAAAAGAGAAGCTTTTATATCTTCAAACAACCAACTTCACCTAGCCCTCAGTGAAGATAGAGTTATACCTTACTTCCAAGGCATCCGAGATAATTTAAGTAAAAAGATTACAAAGTATGAAGTCCTTGCTAGAATCGAAGAAAAGGGAAAAATTATTTCCCCTATTGTATTTTTAGAACCCGCTCGTCTTGCTGGGATGCTTCCAGAGATTACAAAGGTTATGATAGATAAAAGTTTTAAAATAATGGCTGCATATACATATAGATTCTCTATAAACATTACAGAAGAAGATTTGTCATTAAACTATCTTGTGGGGTATCTAAAAGAAAAGGCTAGTGAATATAAAGTAGAAACCTCTCGTGTTATTTTAGAGATTTTAGAAGGTATTAGTTCTGATGGAAAAAAGAATCATGTCAAGCAACTAAAAGAGCTTAAATCACTCGGATTTTCTCTTGCAATTGATGATTTTGGAACTGAATATTCTAACTTTGAAAGAGTTCTAGACCTTGAAATAGATTTTTTAAAAATTGATGCAAAATACATTAAAGATATTCATACCAATAAAAAAAGTTATGAAATAACACGAGCTATAACATTCTTTGCGCAGAATGCTAAGATTCCTTGTATCGCTGAATTTGTGCATAACCAAGAAGTACAGACTATCATTGATGAGTTAGATATTGAATTCTCTCAAGGGTATTTATTTTCCGAACCAGCCCCTTTATAAGTTGAAGTAGTTTACTTCAACTCTCCCCAATGGTTTCCTATATTCATACTTGTTTTTAGAGGGATTCTAAGTTTCATAATACTCTCCATAATCTCTTTAAATTTATTTCCTAAAATTTCAGCTTGTGATGCTTCTACTTCAAAAATAAGTTCATCATGAATTTGCAAGAGCATTTTCGCATCAAGATTTTCTTCTTTTATAACTTTTGCAATTTTATTCATAGAAAGTTTTATCAAATCACTCGCACTTCCTTGAAACAGTGAGTTCACCGATTCTCTCTCAAAGGCAGCTTTAAACATCGGCGTAGCATGTTCATAATCAAAGTAGCGTCTTCTTTTAAGAAGTGTTTCTACATATCCATACTCTTTTGAGCTATCTACAATACTTCTAAAATAAGTTTTGATACTCGGAAAACTCTCAAAGTATCGCTCGATAATACCTTTTGCCTCTTTAGTCGTGATTCCAAGCGTGCCTGAAAGCTTTTTTTGCCCCATGCCATATAAGAGTCCAAAATTAACTGTTTTTGCTACTGAACGCTTTGATGGAGCTTCTTCTTCACCAAATAAAGCTATTGCTGTTTGCATATGTATATCTTTATCATGATTAAATGCATCTACTAGAATCTTATCTTGAGAAAAATGAGCAAGTAAACGAAGTTCAATTTGGGAGTAATCTAGACCAATTAACTTTTTCCCCTCCTCTGCTACAAATGCTTCACGAATCTTAAGGCCTTGTGCACTCCTAGCTGGGATATTTTGCAAGTTAGGATTTTTTGAACTTAGTCGTCCGGTTGCAGTCCCAGTTTGTATAAAAGAAGTATGAATCCTACTTTTAGAATCTTCTTTTCCTAGTTTCGAGAGTGGTAGAATATATGTTGAGTAGAGTTTATACACTTCACGGTATTGAAGAAGTTTAGGGATGATTTCATGTTTGTCCTTAAGTGAAGAGAGGACTGCTTCATTTGTAGAGTATCCAGTCTTTGTTTTCTTTCCAACTGGTAGCCCTAAATGTTCAAAGAGAATCACACCGAGCTGTTTTGTAGAATTAATATTAAACTCATTCTCTGCTAACTCATAAATACTTTGTGTTAAGTTATTTAAGGTCTCTTGAACCTCAACAGAAAATTTTTCTAAAAATGCAGTATCTATTTTAATACCTTCTTTTTCCATTTCTAAAAGTGTGGATATAAACGGAATCTCTACAGACATAGAATGCTCTATCAAATGCTTCGCACTTTGAAGTTCCAACTTCTCATTTAAAAGATGGAAAAGTTTAAGTGTTATAAAGGCATCTTCAGCAGCATAAGAAGTTGCACTCTCTAAATCCACATCTCCAAATGTTTCATCTTTTTTAACAGTATCTTTAAAAGCAACCATAGTATGGTTAAGTAACTTGTCTGCAAGTTTATCCATAGCTAAACCACTCTCAGGATTTACAAGCCATGCTAAAATAATAGAATCAGCATATACTACTAAACTATCATCTTCTAAAAATCGACTTACAAAATGTAAATCAAACTTGATGTTATGCCCAACTACTTTCGAGTTAAAAATACTGCGTATTGCACTTTTAGCTGCTTCTTCACTTACCTGATTCCCAACACCAAGATAAAAGTGTGCAAAAGGAACATAATAGGCTTCAATTTCATTTATACAAAAACTAAAACCTACAAGCTTATCTTTTTCATAATCTAAACCTGTTGTTTCAGTATCAAAAGCGACTATAGTATCTTCTTTAAGTGTTCCTAAAACCTTATTTAACTCTTTTTCATCATCGATGAGTATTGCTTTAAAATTTAGTTTATTTACCACTTCTTCCACAGCTATTTTTTGTACTGCTTGGGACTGCGTAGAATCATCTACTAAGTTTTTAGCACGAAGCATTCTAAGAATTCCATTTTGTTCATACTGCACAAGCTCATCATAAATATTTAAAAATGGATGTGCAACATCCATTTTATACTCTTCAAAGTCAAAACTATCGAGTACATCATGACGCAAAGTTACTAACTCTTTAGACATATATGCTTTTTCTTTTGATTCTATAAGTTTCTTTTGGTTTGCACCTTTAATAACAGCTAAGTTATCATAAATACCATCAAGTGTTTTAAACTCTTTTAAAAGTTTCTCTGCACCTACCTTTCCGATTCCCTTTACACCGGGAACATTATCAGCACTATCACCCAAAATAGACTGATAATCTGTAAACTGCGCAGGTGTTACACCGTACTTATCAAAACAAGCACCCTCATCCATAGTCTTTCGCTTAACAGCATCTACAACGACTACCTTACCATCATCAATGAGCTGGTATAAATCTTTATCGTGAGAAACAACTCTCGTCTTATAGCCCTGCTCTTTTGCATGATGAACAACTGTAGCAATCAAATCATCTGCTTCAAAACCAACTTGACCTAAAGTTTTATAGCCCATCTTATCTATCCACTCTATAGCCACTGGCAATTGCATGAAGATCT
>JAFLJZ010000058.1 GCA_022712775.1 Sulfurimonas sp. | reverse complement strand
AAGAACAAATTGAAAGAAAAATAGATAAAAAATCTCATGATCTTCAAGAAAGTAAATACAATATATTTAATGCTATAGAACTTCATTTAAACTCTAGCGATGATGAAGCATTATCTAAATTACATCAGGTAAAACTTCAAACAATTGATTTATATGATCTTCTTGGAGAGATTGTTGAATCAGCGATAATATCTTCACTAGAAAAAGATATAGAAATCAATGATACTATTGAGGAATTTATAAAAGATATTACTTATGAAGCAATCAAAGAAGGCTCATTAAGTATTATTCGTATTAGAAAAATACTTTCAACTATTTTGCATGCTTCTATAGAAATAGCAGAGGCATCTCCTGTCAAAGCAGAGAATATCTTAAGTCCAACATTAAAAGGTATGAGAGCAGGTCTTATGCATGCTATTACACGCTTTAAGCAACGTATTGCATTTATTCCTATCGAGGCAAAGCATATTCTTATTGAAGATTATGACACAATAATAGAAGATTTAAATCAAACAGATACTTTATTTACGCAGGTAGTAAAAACTCAAGGGGAGAATAATTCACAAAGTATTCAGGATACCTTAGCAAAAATATCAAAAGATATGAGATATGATTTAGATGAATTATTACGTATTTCAAAAGAAACAGCAACTGTCATGAAAAAAAGATTTTCTTCTTTTGCAGTAGGGGCAGTAAAGAAAGCTGATAAAGCATTACAGTCTCCTAAAGCAATAGAAGCAAAAAGAATGGGAAAACAAGCCCTTGGTATTGCTAAAACAGCTATTGATACAGCTATTAAATCAGCCAAAGAGGCTATAGAAAAGAAGTAGTTAAACTACTTCTTTATAAATCAATCTGCTACTCTATAGTTTCGTTAACAACTTCTACCATAAGTTTTTGTGCATTCAATAGTACTTCAGCTGACTTTTTGTCTTCAATCCCGAAAGAACTTAACCAATTATATACCGATGGATATGCCATATGAACTGTATTCGAACCTTTTTCTTTATACATATATAATGTACATGGAGCTAATGCACCAGCTTCTGGATGTTTTTCAGCTATTTGAAAAATTACAGGAAGTTTACAAATAGAATATGCATCAAAAAAGTCATATTTATTATATCCAGCTTCTTTAAATTCTTCCCCAAGCTCATTAAATCCTGCAATTACAAAACCAACAGTTTCTAATGAACCCTCCATTTCTTGTTGCGTACCTTCTTTTTCTTCTTCAATATCATCAGATGTAGCATCATCTTCTAAATCCATCTCATATGAAAAACTAGTAACTAATTCACCCACTGGCTTTAATGCTTTCTTTGTATTTTTTTCAAAATGACCATTTGGTAAAGCTTTTGCAAGTGTATCTTTTATTAGTTTCGCGTATGTCTGCATATCTTTGTTAGATGCTGATATACCAGTTATCTTTGCCATACCAGTTATTGATATTGATGACACTGAAATATCATTTGAACCATTTAGCATGTAAAATGACATACTTAGTGGTGCAAGTAATGCAGCTCGAGGAGACACTTTAACTAATTTTAAAACTAAATCAGCTTTATAGAGAGTGAAAAGATGAAACATCTTGTGATGTGTTTTTTGAAACTTTCCTTTAAATGCGATATTCATATCATTGTTTCCAGAGATTACAAATCCTGCATCTTCGAAAGCTTTTTCAATTGAAGCTCCAGTAATTGTGCCTTTAGAGTTATCAGCTGTATAAATCTGAATATCTTCACTTGCATTTACTACTACACCAGTTGCTAACATAATTGTTAGGACTAAACCTTTAATCATTGACTTCATTTCTTTTCCTTATTTTTAATTAACGAGACTTCTATTATTAATTTAGAAGATAAATATTATCACCCTGTTTGATCGTCCCACTACTAAGTACTTTTGCAAAAATACCTCTATCATTTTTAAGTAGTGCAGGTAGTCTCTCATCTACTTTTGCTAAACTATTGCAAATAGTACAATTTTGGCTAATCTCTAGAACAAGATCTCCAATTTCAATCCTTGCCCCTTGCTTTAAATGGTATGGGTTATAATCCATTAAAATATTTTCGCCTAATGCACCATATTGAACATCTATACCATTATCAGTAGCTAGGCTATAACTTTCAGATGACGCTATTAGGACTGATCTTTGTATATCTTTGTTATAATATTTATCTTCTACGACACCCTTCTCATCAAGATTCAACGTAGCTGTATTTATTCTACCATCATTTGTAGAATAAAATAGTTCTAGTATCTTTCCAATTTGAAGTAATGGCATAGTGTAACTCACTTTATTATAAAACACAAAATGTTTAAATATAATTTATCTGAAATAATAATTTAATTGTTTGTGCTATTTTTATTAGGTCTTTCATATTTAATAATTATTTCAATATAAAAGCTAGGTGAAATAAAAAATCAACATATAATGTGATTTTTTATTTACCTTCAGACAGTATCTTTGAGGTAAAGATTAGTCTTCGTCTTCGTCCTCATCTTCGTCATCAGGCTCTTCATACATTTCAAGCTCTTCATACGCTCTATATACATTACCTGGACTTAGAAGATAGAATAAGTCTTTGTCTCTATATTCATCTAAAGTAACAACCTTAGTGATATCGCCTTGTTCTACATCATTATCAATTGCTTCAAGTACTCTTTCTTTAATAAAATCAAAATACTGAACTGCTTCATCAGCACCAGTTGAATCAACTATAAAACCATGTCCAGGAACAATATTATTCCAATCTCTTGCATTAATAGCTTCTAAGGCAGGTATTTGACCTTCCGGTTCACCTTCATCATTCATCATTAAAACTTGACCATCTCTATTTGATGTAATTCTACCATTCATAACTAAGTCACCAACTAGAATAACCTTATCGTCTGGAAGATATAAGAAAAAATCTTCTTCTGAATGTGAATAACCAGCATTTACATACTCCATTCTTACACCAGAAAATTCATACCAAGTTGATTTCGCTTTGGGCGATTCATCTACAGGAAGAAGTACTGTTTTTCTAATAGCATTTTGATAAAGTGCTTTTATCATTCTTGTTTGCATACCAGGGAAATCTGAAACTTCACCAGTTGCATTTGGATGCCCTTCATCTTTAACATTTAATCTTGGTCCATAATAATTATAATTTATAGAATGAGGTCCAATAATATGCGTATTGAATGTATCTTTGAAATAATTATTACCTAACCAATGATCATCATGCTCATGACTAATAAGTAAAGTTGATACAGGCATGTCAGCAATCTCTTTCATTTTCGCATATGCTTGTTCTGTATACTTATATGATGGTCCACTATCCCAAGCTATCCAAGCGTCATCACCCTTAATGTAACATATGTTAGACATTTGACCAGCATTCTCTTTAGTAGGCATATCCATCTCACCAAAAAAACACCAAACTCTTTCACTAACTTGTACTGGTTTTAAATTATAATCCCAGTCTTTACCACCACCATCACGATTAACTTTCACAAAATCATAAAGAATGAAGTTACCATCAACATCTAGTTTACTTGGGTTTTGTGTAACAATCTGTGTATTTCCAATAAATGGCATTGCTGCAACAAATGCCACTAGTGCAAAAAATATAATTATTTTAGTTTTCATAAAAAACCCTTATTTAATTTTTTTCTTACCTGTTTGTGATTTACCATTGTTATCAATTGTAGTAAAATGTACTTCATCACCTTTATTCCCTTTGAATTTAAACTTAACAAGTGGGTTTTCTGACATGAAACCACTTCCACTAAGCTCGTACACTACTTTATCATTTACAGTAGCAGTGATTTGTTTAATATACTCTACTTTAATACCTTTTTTAATCGCTTCTTCTTTATCAGCCATTAAACTTGTAAACATTGCTTTTACTTTAACAACACCTTTTTTTTCTTTTGCTTTAATTTTCATTTTTGCCATTTTCTTTCCTTTATATTTATTTTATATTGTGTATATTTGTATTTAGTAAATGGGGTAGTAGGTTAAATCAACCTCCACAACCACCAATAGATACATCGATTTCTTTTCTTGAAAAGTGATACTCATCTTTTCCTCTAATTTTACCAACAATCATTACTGGAGCAGTTTGTCTCATTTTAATTCTGAAGTCATACTCTATAATTCCACCTACCGGTACTGTAAATACAGCAGATAAACATCTTGGATTTGCATCTTGGAAGAATGCTACTGACTCTAAATCTAATTTTGATTTAATAGTAATTGGAATTGATCCACCATTTTCAGCAAGTTTTGGTGCTTTAAAGCTAAAGTTTTTAGCATCTGAATCTATCTTTTTTCCTACAGTAGAGGCACCTTTATCGATTCCTGCAGCTTTAACTGCATCTGCTGTACCTTTTTTACCGTAAAGAGCTACGATACCATCAGCTGTTTTCTCTGATTCCCATGCCGCTGGTGCAGTAGCTCTAAAGTCTACTGCGCTTAAGTCTGTCGCTGGTGCCATCATAACAGCAAATGCTGCTAGACCTACACCTAAAAATTTTCTTCTATCCATTTTATTTTCCTTTTATTTAATGTTTTTCTTTACTTTCTTCTATCATCCACTCAACGATAAGTT
>JAFLJZ010000057.1 GCA_022712775.1 Sulfurimonas sp. | reverse complement strand
AATAAACTGAGCATTTGTAAAAACTTCTAAAACTTCTTTATCTATCTCTGTTTTATACTCTCTATATTGTGCTTTTAAATCTATGAAATTTATTTTCATTCTTTTATTTTTCCTCTATTATTTTTGCTATCGTTTTGGAACTACCATGTTTCAAATACCCACGTAATGCTTTAGAATCGTCTAAAAATCTACTTCTATCGTAATCATAAAATGCTTGGGCTAACTTAAGAACGGTTACATCATCTTGAATTAACTCAGGATGTATAGAACGACCTGCAAATTTTGTATACATTATATTACTTAAACCTATATGACTAAGCTTAATTAATCTGCTTGCAATAAAGTAATCTAATGGTTTTGCTATATAACTCAAAATGAAAGGAATCCCAATCAATGAAGCTTCTAAGGTAGCTGTACCACTACAAATAAATGCAAAGTCTGATTCTAACAAGGTTTTATGTGCATCATTTGATATTTTAAAACTTGTTAGGGTACCATAAAGTTCTTGTATCTCCACTTGCGTGAAGTGTTTTGGAATTATGATAGTCGCTTCTATAGCAAGCTTCTTTTGAAGCTCTATAAAAACAGGCATAAGCTTTTTTATTTCGCCCTTTCTACTCCCTGGCATAAAGGCAATAGTTTTCACTTCATCATTTAAACTTTCTTTATACTCTGTAATGCTATCAAGCAAAGGATGTCCTACATAGGTTATGGGAGCATCTTCGGGGTAGTATTCTGGTTCAAAAGGCAAAATAGAAGCAAGTTTATCTATTGTGCGAGCAAGAACAGGTATACGCTTCTTCTTCCATGCCCACGCTTGAGGTAAAATATAATAAATTATCTCTTTGTCGGGGTAACGCTTTTTTATTTTTTTAGCCAAGGGTAGATTAAAGCCCGAAGAATCGATAAGCAAGACCTTATCAACATTCTCTGCTAAATCTACCATCTGTGCATTAAGTTTAAAAAAGAAACGAATTTTTTTAAGTACATCTACAAAACCCATAATCGCTAAACTTCGTAAATCTACTATAGGTTCCCCCAAACTAGAATCGAAGATTCCAACAAACTCTACATCATGCTTGAACTCTTTTGTGAGAGATTTTAAATGTACATTTGCTGAATGCTCTAGCGCACTAACTAAAAGTTTCATGAACCACCATCCCCATGTGTCTCAAAGCTATCATCATAACGCTTTTCTCCTAGTTCATACGAAGTCTTCGCAGCCTGAGATAATGAAAAAAAGAAAAAGAAAATGAAAATAAAACGCAATTCTAAGCCTTATGATTGGTCATAATTTTTGTTTGAAGTGTTTTTTGTACAAAAGCATTTAAAGATATTCCTGCTTTTAATGCTTCTTTATAGATTTTTTTGTGTAATTCGGGGTCGATTCGTACATTAAAAACACCCTTATACGTTTTTTGAGGTTCACGATTTAAATCTTTACATGTTTGTATATATTCATCTACTACTGCATGAAAATTTTCTTCTAACTCATTGGCAGATGTAGCTTCAAATGTTACTAAGTCATCTATCATTTCTAATTTTCCAAAAAAACATTTGTCCTCTGGTGAATATTCTATACTTCCAATATATCCATTGTACTCTATAGTATTAGCCATTACAAACCTCCAATAATTTAACCTGAATTTGCTTTATAAGATAAACTTTTAAAATATCTGAAGGATGTTGTTTATGCAGGTTTATCAAAATATCTTTTTCTTGATTGTAAAACTTAACAGCCGACCCAGCACCCTCAATCTTTTCAAAACCACAAGAACTTAAAATAGTCTCCAACTCTTTAAAAGTCAAATCTTTTTTAGGTGGTATTTGTAAAATTTTTTGAAGTAGTTTATCTTTTTTACTCATACACGATGGTATCATTTTTTAGTTACAATGTCAATATACTAATCTACTCTATTCCCATGCTTTGCCTCCTCGTTCCAAAGTTGAGTTATAATACATTTACTATATCTAAATATCTAAGGTGGTCTCTATAAATGCTCATACAAAATGCAATACTTTGCGATAGTAATGGTGAAAGAAAAGCTGATATCAAAATCGAAGATGGAATCATAACAGCCATAGGTTCTAACTTTAATGATTCTCAAATCATTGATGCTAAAGGTGCTTACTTTATACCGCTTTTAGTAGATACAAATATTAGACTTCAAGATTCTACGCTTAATGCAAATAATATTAAGAAAATTTCTACACAAGCCTTAGCTGGTGGTATTGGTCATCTTGTTTTAAATGCTGATTCAACACCTGCAATAGATAATGAAATTGTGCTAGAATTTGCTCAAAATGGCTTACGCGATGTAGAAGGTGCAAAAGTAGACCTGATGCTCAACACACTCAAAGAAGATTCTTCGCTGAGTGACATTGCGATTCTGCTTAAAAAAGGTGTGGTGGCTCCATATATGAGTACAATCGCTAAAAATGACATCGCAATTAAAATAGCTGAGTACGTACAAATGTATAATGTAACACTTTTTTGTAAGGCAGAGGATAACTCACTTATAAGCTCCGGAGTAATGCTAGATGGCGATACTAGCACACGATTAGGTTTAGCTGGAATCCCTGATCTTAGTGAAGTATTACATGTTTCTCGAATGATAGAGATAGCACGACATTTTAAAATTAAGATACTTTTTAAATCCATCGCTTCACCACGTTCTATTTTTCTTATATCCCAAGCAAAAAAAGACGGTGTTGAGGTTTCGTGTGAGGTATCTATCCACCACTTGGTTCATTCAGACGAAGCCTGTATAAATTTTAATACAACAGCAAAACTTGACCCACCTCTTCCCTCAAAAGAAGATATGCTTTTACTTCAAAAGGCACTTAAAAACTCAACAATTGACTGTTTAACAACCTTGCATCAACCCTCATCACCACTCAACAAAGAAGTAGCATTTTATGATGCGGCTTTTGGGTGCGAGGCTCTGAGTGATGCACTTCCACTGTACTATACAAAACTTGTAAAAAGTGGTTTAATTTCTATGTCTAAACTTATCGAATTAACAGTAAAAAATCCTGCAGAATCAATCAACTTAGAATCTGGAGAAATTAAAGTAGGTCAAAAAGCAAATGCTCTTCTTTTTGACATCAATAAAGAAACGACTATTAACAATTCACAGTCGCTTTATAATGGAGAAAGTTTATATGGAGAAATCACTAAGTATTTTTAACATTAAAATACCTATACTAATTTTAGGAGTTTTACTAATGCAAACCTTACATGCCTCACCAAGACCATCAGCTGTTGCTGGTTCTTTTTATTCTGCTGATAAAAAGGAACTCTCTGAACAAATCGAAAAACTATTATCAGATATAAAAGAAACAGAGCATCAAAGTATAAATGCTATTATTGTGCCTCATGCTGGTTATGTTTACTCAGCACCTACTGCTGCTAAAGCCTACAAGACACTTCATAAAAAATATAAGAACATTTTCCTCATTGGGTCTAGTCATCATGTTAATATAAATGGTGCTTCTATTTATACACTTGGAAATTATAAAACTCCCTTAGGTGAAGTGCAGGTAAATCAAACCATAACATCACAATTAATCCAAGATTCTAAACTTTTTACATACCATCCATCTGCACATACCAAAGAGCATACCCTTGAAGTACAACTTCCATTTTTACAGACTATTTACGGTGAAGATTTAAATATTGTGCCTATAATCATTGCAACACATGACACTAAAACTATCTTCGAAATATCAAAGGTTCTAAAACCATATTTTACAGAAGAAAACCTCTTTGTAATAAGCACAGACTTATCTCATTTTCCTTCATATGATGATGCGAATATTGTCGATATGAAAACTTTAAATGCGATTGTTACAAATGATACAAACACATTTATAAATACACTCGCTACGAATGAGCAATCTTCTTTAGCTAACTTACAAACTTCAGCATGTGGATGGGCATCTGTTTTAATGCTTATGAATCTAACACAAGATTTAGACTATAAATACGAAATCCTCGAGTATATAAACTCAGGTGATACAACATATGGTGACAAACAAAGAGTTGTAGGATACGGAGCGATAAAAATTTATAAAGAAGCACAAGGGTATTTTTTAAACGCAGAAGAAAAAGAACAACTACGAGCAATCGCTTTGCTTGCACTTGAAGATGCAGTACTTAAAAATAAAAGAGTATCTATAGATAAAAGCAAGGTCTATCCAAAACTTCAAGACAAGCTTGGTGCATTTGTCACTCTCTATAAAAATGGAAATTTACGCGGTTGTATTGGTAGGTTTGAGCCAAATGAAAAGCTTTATGAAGTTGTAGTCGATATGGCAATAGCAGCAGCTCTTCATGATACAAGATTTAATAAAGTAAGCTCTAATGAACTAAGTACTATCACCTTAGAAATTTCAGTGCTCACACCAAGAAGAAAAATCAACTCTATTGATGAAATCATTTTAGGAAAACATGGAATCTATGTTCAAAAAGGGACAAAAAATGGAACATACCTTCCTCATGTGGCTACGCAAATGAATTGGTCTATAGAAGAGTTTGTTCGTAGTTGTGCAGTTGAAAAAGCTGGGATTAGCCCTGATGAAATAGAGACAATAGAAATATTTGTTTATGAGGCTATAGTTTTTTAATTATCTTTGGTAATATACATTTAAATTTATACAATTTGGAGCTACATTTCAATGATTCAACGTCTTATCACATTAAAATATGTTCTTTTATCTTTGATTTTAATCCAAATTGCTATTATTATTGCCATATCTGTTGATGAAAATTATGAAAAAAAGATTTTCCTTGATCATAAAACACAACTTTCTAAAATCACATACAACACTGTATATAAAAAAACAAAAGAGCAATCAGAAATGATTTTTCATGAAAACATTAATACAAAAGAAATTATTGATATCTATAAGCATGCGTATAAGGCTGATGAAAAAACTAAAATAATACTTAGAAAAAAACTATATGATAAACTAATTGTCAGTTATACAAGATTAAATACACTTATTAACCTACGCCAAGTCCACTTCCACCTTCCAAATAATCAAAGTTTTCTTCGTATGCATAGACCAAAAAAGTTTGGTGATGACTTAAGTAAAGTCCGTTCCACTGTTGCTTATGTGAATAAATCTCAAAAAAATATTGATGGTTTTGAAGAAGGTCGTATTTATAATGGTTTTCGATTTGTATATCCCCTTTTTGATGCAAATAATTCTTATATAGGAAGTGTTGAAGTTTCATTTTCAACACTTGGATTTCAAAAAACATTAAGTAATGGTATACAGTTTGCACAATTTATCTTTTCTAAAAATATTATAGAAGAAAAAGTATGGAAAGATGAATATAAATTAAACTATAGACAAGCAGCAATTAGCCCGATGTTTTTATTTGCATCGAATTCTATGAATGATGCCTTTGGTTCTATAAAAAAAGAAATTATGAAAAATATGTCACAAAGTGTAAGAGATACATTTGCATTAAACTTTAAAGATGAAAAAGCATTTTCACAACCTATAGAGGTTAACGATACTATCTATGTACTTTCTTTTTTACCTATTCAAAATCCTGTAACACATGAGCTTGTTGCTTATTTAGTCATCATAACACAAACTAATTATTTTCATCAATTACATTTTGGACATAATTTTTTAAAGCTTGTATCTTTTGCATTTTTATTTAGTTTATTTGTTATTATATATATCTATAAAAGATATGAAGATAATCTTCATCAAAAACAGATCTTACTTCAAGAACAATCAAAAATGGCACAAATGGGGAGCATGTTAAGTAATATTTCACATCAATGGAAGCAACCACTTGCTCAAATAAATTCTAAACTTATTATGCTTCCACTATCTTTAGAGCTTAATTCCCAACAGAATAAACTACTCCGTAAACATATTGAAGATATAGAAGACCTTACCCATTTTATGGCAAATACTATAGAAGATTTTAGGACATATTTTAGTCCAAACAAGGAAAAAAATTATTTTAATTTATTAAATACTGTTGAGAAATCTTTATCAATACTTAAGCTAGAAAAAGAGATAAAAACTACTATTTTGGGTGACCCAAAGCTACGAATAAAATGTTTTGAAAATGAATTAATACAAGTTTTAATCACCCTGCTTATAAATGCTAAAGAAGCTTTCATAAACCAAGAAATAGATACTCCAAGAATAACAATTAAAGTAGTAAGTGAAACTTCATCTATTAGTATTATCATTATAGATAATGCTGGTGGAATAGATTCAAAAATAATCAAACAAATATTTAATCCTTATTTCTCAACTAAAACATCTCAAAAAAATGCTGGAATTGGTTTATATATGGCGAAAATGATTATAGAAGGTATGCAAGGTTCACTGAGTTATGAAATGATAAATAAAGAATCTCATTTTACTATATCTCTCAGGAGTGCTACAAATGGATAATACACTACTAAAACCTTTTAGTATCGTATATGCTGAAGATGATGATATGTTAAGAGACGGATATACTCAATACCTAAAACATATATTTCAAGTAGTATATGAAGCTAAAGATGGGAAACAAGCCTCTAAACTCTATAATATTCATAAAACTGATATTTTACTCTTTGCTATTAATATGCCCTCCCTTAGTGGGCTAGAAG
>JAFLJZ010000056.1 GCA_022712775.1 Sulfurimonas sp. | reverse complement strand
CCAGATCAGGGTAAATATAATCAAGAACTAGCAGAGCCAAGTGTTGAAAATGGTGTTTATACATTTAAATCTACAACTTTAGAACAAGCAGGAAGATGGAATGTTATAGCTAAAGTGAATATAGATGATTTAGAAAGATTTTATAATGTTAAAGTTGATACAAGAACTAAAGAGGCTTTTGAATATTAACCTGTGAATAACAAGACAATAGTTCTCCCCTCTGCTCGTGCAATTCGTCACGAGCAACTCTCTATAGAATCACAAACGCTTTTTTTACCTAATTTTATTACTATGAGTGAGTTCATTTCTAAACTATGTATCGTGAAAGGTTTTAAGATTCTTGATGATGATTCTAGGGTATTACTTTTACTTGAAGCTTCTGATTTTCAAGAATTTTCTTCACTTCAAATTCAACGTAATTTTTTCACTTTTACTAAAAATTCTTCTTATATTTTTAAGTTTTTTGAAGAGTTAAGTGCGGAGATGCACGATATAAAAAGCTTAGATACTTCTGATATTTATGGAGATTTTGAAGAGCATATTACAATACTTCAAGAGCTTTATAAAAGATATGAGAAACTATGCAATGAACGAAAATTATTAGACAGAATATTTTTACCTCGCCTTTATTCATTTAATGAAAGCTATTTAAACAATCACAAAGAGATAGAAGTTCATATTGATGGACATCTTACAAACTTCGAGTTAGAGCTTTTACAAAAGTGTTGTGAGTTTAGTAGTGTTACTATTATCTTTACTACTTCTAAATTCAACACAAAGATGCAGGCTAAGTTTTTAGAATTGGGAGTTGAACTAGAAAAAGATTATGAGTATAAAATATCACTCAATACAAAAGAGATTCTAAGTCAAAATAAAAGAAAACTTCATCAAAACATATCATGTGAATCTTTGAGTGAATCACTTCTTCAAATTGCATTTATAAAACAAAAACTTTATGAGTTTGTACAAAAAGGGTATAAGGCTGAAAATATTGCTGTCATCTTACCGGATGAAAATTTAGCACAAAAATTAAAGAGCTTTGATGATAAGTCAAATTTTAACTTTGCAATGGGTGAGGGATATAAATATACAAGTATTTATGAGACACTAAACTCTACTTGTCAAGCACTTGATCAGAAATCAAAAGAAAATTATGCAAGGCTAGAGAGAGTAGGGGATGCACTTTATGTGAAGTTGCTTCCACTTTATCATAAGAGTAGTGAAGAGGTCGATGTATTAGAGTTTTTAAAAGAGTATGTGCAAGAGTTTTCAGATAAAAGAGCAGTTAAAGTTTATACAGAAGAACTCTATAATTTTAAAAACATTCTTCCCTATATGAAGGGCATGAGTATAAAGTCATTACTCTCTCTCTTTCTACAAAGACTAGCATCAAGAAGTTTAGATGATGTTAGGGGCGGTAAAGTGACTGTAATGGGTGTGCTTGAAACTCGTTCAGTAAATTTTGATGCAGTAATTATTGTTGATTTTTCTGATTCTAATGTTCCAAAGAAAAGCGATAAGGATATGTTTTTAAATACTCAAATCAGAGAGATGGCAAATCTCCCTACAATGAGTGATAGAGAAAGTCTTCAAAAGCACTATTATGACCTACTAATATCACGCTCTAAAGAGGTAGCAATCTCTTATGTAAGTTCATCGGAGAGTACAGGATCACGCTTTTTAAAACAGTTAAATATAAAAGATAAAAATGAGTATTCAGAACTAGGATATGCAAATATTTTATTTGAGCGTTCCATGCCAGAATCTATGGGTGAAAAGAAAATAGTTTTAGCGTATAGCTTTAGAGATAAAAAAATATCAGCTACAAGATTAAAAACATTTTTAAGCTGTAAGAGAAAGTATTATTATAAATACATAGAACATCTTTATGGACATGAAATTCCTAAAGATATGCCTAAAGAGTATGAGATTGGGAATAGTGTTCATTTAGCACTAAGCAATTTATATACAAAACAAAATGCTTACTCTAGTATTGAAAACTTGCAAAGAGACTTGTATAAAGAGCTAGATTCAGTTCAAGGTGAGAGCGAGTTAGATAAGTATCTAATATCTATGCAAAAGAGACGATTAGAGAAGTTTTGTGAAGTTGAAATTGAGAGATTTGATGAGGGTTGGCAGGTAGAATTGTGTGAACAAAGCTTTGAAATAAATTTTGCAGGGGCTAAGCTCATTGGTCAGATAGATAGAGTAGATAAAAAACAAAATGAAATCTATGTGCTTGATTATAAAACAGGTTCATACCCACTCTATAACAAAAATAACTTCACAGATGCGACAGATTTTCAACTAGAATTTTATTACTTACTTGCCTCAGGATTAGGCAATGTTGTTGGCTGTGGATATTACGATTTGAAAGAGAGCAAAATTGTGCAAGAGGTTTTTTTACAGGAGAAGTTAGCAGTTCTAGAATCAAACATCAAAGATCTCCTAAACCTAGAAGAGATTAACTTTGAATTGTGTGAAGATTCTAAGAACTGTTTGTTCTGTGATTATAAAATTATATGTGGCAGATAGTTTATTAGACTTCTATTAATTGAGCTATAATTCTATTGCATTTTGACATGTATTTTAAGTGTAGAAATTTCTTGGGTTACAATGCGTAAAAAGGAGGGAAAGTTATGAGCACATCTATTAAAGAGACGAGACTTTCACCTATTTTAAAGTGGGCTGGGGGTAAAGAGCAAGAGCTTAAACACATCCACCCAAATATGCCAACAAAGATTAAAAACTACTATGAACCTTTTATTGGTGGTGGGGCAGTGTACTTCTCACTAGATTCTTCGAAGATGTTTATTAATGATAAATCCCATGAACTCATAAACCTCTACAATGCGATAGCCTCAGAAGATAAAAAGTTTTTTGATGTAATTGACGAGATGATTAAAAATTGGAAAATTATAGAAGTAATACTAGAAAATAATAAAGAGATATTTATAGACAACTATAAAGGTTACTCGAGTGGAAAGTACGATGAGAATAGAATCAAAGATAACATCTATGAATTCGTTTTAAATCATGGAAATGAGTTTGATGGAATGTTTAAAACATCGTTTAATATCAACATAGAAAATTTTGTACACGAGATAAGAAAGAACATCCTAAACAAAATGAAACGCATGAAAAAAATAGAACTAGAGCGTGGGAAGCTTCCAGATAATGATATTTTAGATAACATGGAATCATCATTAAAATCCGCTTTTTATATGCACTTTAGACATCTTTATAATAACATAGAAAAATATAAAATTAACGATTCTTTTGCAACAGCAATTTTCTTCTTTATACGAAACTATGCCTATAGTGGAATGTTTAGATATAACAAAAGTGGTGGCTTTAATGTACCCTATGGTGGAATCGGCTATAACAGAAAAAATCTATCTAAAAAAGTTGAATATCTAAAATCGTCCAAGTTAGTAAATCATTTATCGAAAACAACGATAGATAATCTAGACTTTGAAGCATTTTTTAAAAAGAATAAGCCTAAAAAAGATGATTTCATATTTTTAGACCCACCGTATGATAGCGAGTTTAGTACCTATGCACAAAATGAGTTTACAAGAGATGATCAAACAAGGCTTGCTAGTTATCTAGTAGATGATTGCAAGGCAAACTGGATGATGGTTATAAAGCATACCGATTTTATCTACGGTTTGTACAATAAACCAAACATAAAAATCAGTACCTTTGATAAAAAATATTTAGTTAGTTTCCAAAATAGAAATGATAAAGATGTAGTGCATTTGGTGATAACAAATTATTAAATAAAAGGTGTTAGTGTGGCTAGAATCACAGAAGAACAGTTAATATTACCATCGCTTTATTTGATGGATAACTCTCTCAATAAAACTATTATGACATCTACACTTAAAAATGCTCTTATATCTATATTTAAACCAAGAGGTGAAGATGCTCAATTAGCCAAAGGTAGAAATGACAGTTTTTTCACGCAAAAGGTTAGAAATTTAAAATCACATGATACCTTAGAAAACCTAGGATTTGCTACGTACAATGCAAAACAAAGTGGAGAAAAAAGTGGTAGTTTTACACTTAGCCAAGAAGGTAAAATATATTTAAATGAAAATATAGATGTAGTTATGTACTTACTCAATAATGATTTTGCATCAGATGATTTAAAAGATGCACTTAGTGTTGTGAGTTCAAACCGTCAAAGAGCAAAAAAAATTGAGACCTTTGATGAAAATTTAACTATCAACGAGGGAACGCAAGTTATTGTTAAAACAAAGGTTTACAAACGCTCAAGTAAACTAAGACGACAGGCAATCTCTTACTATACAACTTCTGAGGGCAGAATCAAGTGTAAGGTATGCTGTTTTGATTTTGAAGAGTTTTACGGTGAACACGGGGCTGGCTTTATAGAAATACATCATCAAAAACCAGTTTTTCAATTTGATGGCGATGATGAGCAGAGAACAATAAAACAAGCACTAGAAAATGTAATTCCAGTATGTTCAAACTGTCATAGAATGATTCACAGAAGTAGAACAAATCCACTTTCACTTCTTCAAATAAAAGAGCATGTAAAAAGTGAATATGACTTTTGCAAAGAGTAAATATTTATAAGAGATGACAAACTGTCATATATTTTAATAGAACTTCTTTTTATTGCTATGATAATAAGATATACATAACTTGACAAAAATAACCTATTTGGTTAATATCTAAGTAGTAGAAGGAAATTCTATGCAAAAGAGAATTGCTTACTATAGTCTAGAAACTATTAAAGATTTGATTCATAAGAATCAATATTTTATTACAAGAACAGCGAGACTAGATTATATAAATTTAGGGCTTGACGATGATGAAGTTATAGAGATTATTATGAATCTAAAAAATAAAGATTTGTATAAATCAATGACATCTTTCCATGACAACAAAATCTGGCAAGATGTTTATTATAAAAATGTAGATGATTTGGAACTTTACATAAAACTTCAAGTTACTGATAAAGCAATCGTAATATCATTTAAGGAAAGAACATGATAAATTGTCCTATTTGCAATGGAAAAATTGAGATAAAATCTGAATTAACAACATATACATACAAAAGCCATTCTATAGAACTTGAACAATCTGGAGAATATTGTTTGAATTGTAAAGAGGCATTTTTATCTCCAAAAGATTTGAAATCCACAAAGTTAAAAGTCGCTAATTTCAAAAGAGAAGTTGATCACTTTCTAACAACAGACGAATTAAAAAGAATAAGAAAAAAACTCCACATCACTCAGCAAGATGCATCAGAGGTTTTTGGTGGAGGCATAAGAGCATTTCACAAATATGAAACAGCAGAATCAACACAGAGTAAACCTTTAGATATTTTACTAAGGTTAATTGATAGTAATAAAATCTCTTTTGATGATGTGAAGAGCGTTGCTGTATGAATTTAGATTCTGTTACAAATGCTAAAAAATAACCTTTGCTTTGAGGCGAGTGCTGGAAGTGGTAAGACTTTTATGCTTGTTGTGCGTTATTTGTCTTTACTTTTTACAGGTGCGTCACCGTCTAAGATTCTAGCACTTACCTTTACTAACAAAGCAGCTTCAGAGATGCAAGAGAGAGTTGTCCAAACATTAGAAGAGTTAGAATCTCGTGGTGAGCTTGATGAGATTATTAAAGTTACTGAGTTGTCTCGTGAGTATATTTTAAAGTCTCGTGCAAAGATTCTGGGTGATTTTTTAAACGCAAATACTAAGATTATGACGATAGATAAGTTCTTTACGCAGATTCTACGTAAGTTCTCTTTGTATGCTTCACTTATGCCTGACTTTTCTACCTTTGCTTCGCAGCATGAACTTAAACTTATGTCGAGGTTTTTAAAAGAGGTGAGTACGCACGGGAAGAGAAATACACTTATAAACTTATCGCTAGAATCAAACAAAAGACTCGATAATATTTTTCATCTTCTTGATGCGTTCTACACGAAAAAACAAGAGCTTTCTCATTTACATTTTTCTAAGGTAGATTATAAATCTTTTGAAGAAGAAGCATTAAGTGCCTTATGTGAGTTAAAAAAGATTGTAGATAATTGTAAGGCTGCATCGGCTACGGTTAAAAAAGCGGTTGTAGCAGAGAATTTTTCTGAGCTGATGTCAAAAACATGGCTTAGTCGAGAATCATTAGACTATAGAACTTTTTCAAAATGTTTTATACCTGAGATGGATGGAATTTTACACCGTATTCAAGAACTCATAAAAAAGCAGAATCAAGCAAAAGAGCAAAACTTTTTTTATGCCTTAAATGAACTTGTTGGAATCTACGAGAAATCAAAAAAAGCTCTTTATATGGATGATTCTGAACTTAGCTTTTCAGATGTTACAACACTTGTTCATTTTATACTTCGAGAGATTGATGATAGTGAGTTCTTGTACTTTCGACTAGATTCTCAAATAGAACATATGTTACTCGATGAATTTCAAGATACAAGTATCGTGCAGTATGAGATTCTAAAACCACTCATAAATGAAATAACCTCAGGGAATGGAATTTTTGAAAATGGAAGTTTCTTTTTTGTTGGAGATGTGAAGCAGTCTATATATAGATTCCGTGGAGGAGTTTCTGCTCTTTTTGGTGCGGTTAAAGAGGAGCAGCGTACTGAAGTTGAACAACTTGTTACAAACTATCGTTCACAAAAAGAGGTTATTGAGTTTGTAAATTATGTATTTAAAGAAAAAATCAAAAACTATACGCCTCAAAGAACAAGACCCGAAGCAGATGGTGGATACGTTAGTATTCTGCAAAATGATGAATTAGTAGTAGAGGTTATAGAACAAGTAAAACAATTACTTAGTTTAGGTGCAAATATAAATGAAATAGCTATTCTCTGTGCTACTAATGGCGATGGGGAGATTATCAAAGAAGAACTTATATTAGAAGGTATTGAGGTTGTTACAGAGACGACGACGAAGCTTATTAATCAAAGAAGTGTTAAAGCAGTATTAGAGTATTTAAAATATTTGTATTTTAATGAAAATATATATAAACATAATTTTTTCGCACTCATTAACAAGGAAGTAGAACCTATAAAAAGAGTAAACTTATCAAAATCAAAGATTTTTGATGTAGTCAAGCGTATGATAGATTATTATAAACTCTTTAGTGATGATTTTCATCTAATTAGATTTTTGAATGCAATATCAAATTATCAAGATATAGAATCTTTACTTTTTGAGTATGAACGCTTAGATATACAAGCTGCTGCATCAGACTTGAGTGGAATAAAAGTTTTAACTGTTCATAAATCAAAGGGACTAGAATATGAACATGTCATTGTTATGGATAGAATCAAAAAAGCTCCAAGCAGTCGTGATTCTATTATTTATGAATACGATGGGATTAAACTTCAAAATGTTTACCTAAGAACAAAGGGAAGGGATTCTATAGATACTGCATACGCAAACGCT
>JAFLJZ010000248.1 GCA_022712775.1 Sulfurimonas sp. | reverse complement strand
TTGTATGTTCTCTACAGAACTTACAGTATTTTCTTACTGAAAATTTTTCAGTATGAATTTTTTTATTCTTAGTTGTGTGATAATTACGTCTCGTACATTTCTCACAACCTAAGTGAATTGCTTCTCTCATATTATTTTACCTTTAAAAGGATTTTGCTAATTCGCGTGAGCGAATTATGCAAGAATCTTTGCTACAACACCAGCACCAACAGTTCTACCACCCTCACGGATTGCAAACTTAGTACCTTCTTCCATAGCAATTGGATGAATTAACTCAGCAGTAATACTTACGTTATCACCTGGCATAACCATCTCAGTACCTTCTGGTAATGTAATAGCACCAGTAACATCAGTAGTACGAACGTAGAACTGAGGACGGTAATTTGAGAAGAATGGAGTATGACGACCACCCTCATCTTTACTTAGAACATAAATTTCTGCAGTAAATTTAGTGTGTGGGTTAATTGAACCTGGCTTACAAAGTACTTGTCCACGTTGAACATCTTCTTTACCAATACCACGAACTAGAACACCACAGTTATCTCCTGCAACACCCTCATCCATTTCTTTACGGAACATTTCAATACCAGTAACAGTAGTTTTCTGAGTATCTCTAATTCCAATAATTTCTATTTCTTCACCAATTTTAACAGTACCACGTTCGATACGTCCAGTAACAACTGTACCACGACCAGAGATAGAGAAAACATCTTCAACAGGCATTAAGAAATCTTTGTCGTTATCACGAACAGGCTGAGGAATATACTCATCAACAGTTTTCATAAGAGCTTTAATTTTTTCTGACCACTCACCAAGAGTACCAGTTTTAGCTTCTTCAAGTGCTTTAAGTGCTGAACCAGCTGTGATTGGAGTATCGTCACCTGGGAAGTCGTACATGTCTAGAAGTTCACGGATTTCCATTTCAACTAGTTCCATTAACTCTTCATCATCAACCATATCTTCTTTGTTCATGAAAACAACGATATATGGAACACCAACTTGCTTAGAAAGAAGGATATGCTCACGAGTTTGTGGCATTGGGCCATCAGCTGCAGAAACAACTAAAATAGCACCATCCATTTGAGCAGCACCAGTAATCATGTTCTTAACATAATCCGCGTGACCTGGACAATCAACGTGTGCATAGTGACGCGCATCAGTTTCGTACTCTACATGTGAAGTAGCGATAGTGATACCACGTTCTCTTTCTTCTGGTGCGTTATCGATTTGATCATAATCCATAAGCTCTGCGCCATTTGTTACTGCTAATACTGCTGTAATAGCCGCCGTTAGTGTTGTTTTACCATGATCTACGTGACCGATAGTACCGATGTTACAGTGCGGTTTATTACGTTCAAACTTTTCTTTTGCCATAGTGTTTCTCCTATTTAATTTGTGAATTGAAATGGAATTATATCCAAAAATCATTCAATTATTGCTTAAACTTAAGTAAACTTAGTTTTATGGTGCTGACGGTGGGATTTGAACCCACGGCCTCTTACTTACCAAGCAAGTGCTCTACCCCTGAGCCACGACAGCAAAATAGAAGAGATAAATAAGCAATAATTGAATAATTCTTTTTGTAACAATATTATTAGTTTTTTGTGATTAGAGTAGCTATATAGATATTTATATAAAATAATATATAGTTGTATGAAGTAAGATAAAAATTGTACTTCAGCTTCCAAAAATTATTGGTTTCAATGGAGCGGGAGACGTGATTCGAACTCGCGACAGCCTGCTTGGAAGGCAGGAACTCTAGCCACTGAGTTACTCCCGCAGCTTCATTGATGGTGGTGGGAAGAGGAGTCGAACCTCTGAACCCATAGGGAGCAGATTTACAGTCTGCCGTCGTTGGCCACTTGACTATCCCACCGTTAATAATATTTTGGTCTAACACTGTTTCTAATATTCGAATTTCAATGGTGCTGTCACGAGGATTTGAACCCCGGGCCTGTTGATTACAAATCAACTGCTCTAGCCAACTGAGCTATGACAGCATCGAAATTGAAGGGGAATTATAGCCCGTAATATTTTTTATGTCAAGCCTTTTTTACTAAAAGTTTATAATTTCACCATCTTTAACAATTTTAGGCTTCCATTGGCTGCAATAATTCTCTATTTCTTTCGTCATTTCTTCTAAGTAAAGTGGTTTTACATGATTGATATATATATCTATATCTTCTCTTTTTAAACCTTTTAACATCTCTGAGAGTATCTTTGGAGTTAAATGCTTACTCTCTTTTGCTAAGGTATCCATTCTTGAAGGAAAAGAACATTCTACTACCATTGCTGTAATCGTTTTGTCATTATTTATTATCTCTAAAACATTTTTTATAGAATACGTATCTGCTGTTATTAAAATTGCACTTTCATCTCTTCTATATATATAACCACAACTAGGTACTGTATGATCGGTCCCAAATGCTTTTAGAGATTCTGTATTTGAAAGTGCATATTCTTCATCTAAATTTACTTCTATATAATTAATACACTTTCCTAAACCATTACTTAGCTCTATTTTCGAAAAATCTGGCCATATTAAATCATTTAGATAATGTTTTTTTATTACTTCTATTGTTTGAGGTAAAGCACGGATATGGATTGTACTTTCTATTGAAGCAAAAAAATTATCAATTACATATGCGATATCAGATATATGGTCTAAGTGAGAATGTGTTAACCAGATATTTTCTAGTTTTGCTGATTCTTCTTCCATTGTTGCTATTAAATTACCTGCATCTATTACATTTTTATCATTTAAATAAAATGAGCTTGTTCCATATCCTTTAGACTTCGTTCCAAATGCTCCTAATACTTTAATAAGATTAGAATTATTTTCATCAATTTTTTCGGCTTCTACATATTCATCTTTAAAAGTATCTCTAACTGCATATATTTTATCTAAGTTATCAAAAAGTAAATCTATTAAATTAGGGTCAAAATGCTCTCCCCTTTCTTCTCTAAAAAGCTTAAGTATTTTTTCATCATTCCATGCTTTTTTATATACTCTATCTGAACCTAAAGCATCAAACACATCTGCGATAGCTGTAATTCGACCATATATATGAATATCTTCTCCACTTAGGCCTCTTGGATACCCTTTTCCGTTCCACTTTTCATGATGCTCATGTGCTACTATAGAAGCGGCTTTAAGTAATGGTCTTTCTGACTTGTTTGTCATGCTATAACCAAGTTCAGCATGGGTATCCATGATGGCTCGCTCTTGTGCATTAAAACGACCTGGCTTATTTAAAATAGCATCTGGAATCGCAACTTTTCCAATATCGTGCATGGGACTAGCTTGTTTTAAAAGTTCTGCCTCTTGTTCTGGTAACCCATATGCAAGTGCTAGTAATTTGGAATACTCTGCAACTCTTTTTACATGATTACCCGTCTCTTTAGAACGGCTCTCTCCAATAGCACCCATAGTAAAAACAACTTCTTTTTGTGTTTCTTCAATCTCTTGACTTAATTTACCTGCGACAAGTGTTTCTGCCGCATACGTACTTGCTAGCATTAATCTTTTCATATCCCTATCATCAAAAGTTTCTGTTGCACCTCTATGATTTATAACTTGAAATGCACCTATAATTTCATCATCGTTATCAAACATAGGAATAACCATCATACTTTTGGTTACATACCCCGTTTGTTTATCTATAGCTTGGTTAAACCTATCATCTTTGTATACATCATCAATAATTATTTTTTTCGCATTAACAATAGCATCCCCAACAATTCCAGAAGTTACAGGAATTTCAATAGCTGCCATCCCTTGTGCAACTTTTGTCCATATAGTTTTTTTATCATCACTTAAAACCCAAACGCTACATCTATCAGAGCTTGTCAAGGCTCTTCCCATTTCTGCTAAAACACTAACAATATCATCACGATCTCTTAAAGAAGAGACTTCTGTTAAGTAAATAAAAATCAACTCGAGAATCTCGTTTGAATCCAAACTTCTTGCGTATTTTACTTTTTTCATATGTACCCTCATTTGACTTACTTTGTATCATTATAATTTATATCTAGTAAGAAAAATATTAAATTTCAATTTCTTCCATCTATTATTTTTATAATTGACAAGTTTTCTATTAAAATCATGATATACTTTAAAAAGATAAACTTATATATAAGGTATGCTTTTAATGATGAAAATTTCACTTATATTCTTACTACTCTTTCCTCTGTTTGTCATGGCATCTACACAAGAAACTTATGACAAAGGTCTTGTTTATTATAATGATAAGGACTTTAAACAAAGTTATACACTTTTTAAGTCTATCTATTTAAAGAAACTCGCTGATGTAAAATTTAACTTTTACTTTTGTAGAAGTGCCTATGAATCTGGTCATTATGAAACAGCACTTG
>JAFLJZ010000055.1 GCA_022712775.1 Sulfurimonas sp. | reverse complement strand
TAACCACGACGACGAACAGTTTCGATAGTTGTGATTCCTAATGGTTTATCCATTTTTTGTCTAATCTGGTTAATAGCAACTTCAATTACATTTGGAGTAACCAGTTCAGGTTCTTCCCAGATAGCGTCAAGAAGTTGTTCTTTAGAAACAATTTGATCACGATGACGAGCTAGATGAGTAAGTACTTCAAAAGGTTTACCTTTAAGTTCAATATCTTGCTCTTTATAAGTGATTTTTTCTTCTTCAGGGTTAATAATTAAGTCTTCTATTTCTATAATGTTACTACCACCAAAACGAAGACGAGCTTCGATTCTAGCAATTAGTACATCAAAATCAAATGGTTTTCTAATATAATCATCAGCACCGCTTCTTAAAGCTTCAATTTCGCTTTCATTATCATCTCTAGCAGATAGCACAACCACAACAGTTTTTGGAGTATTGGATTTTATATCACCAATAATATCTACAGAGTTTCCATCTGGAAGCATCCAGTCCATAAGTACTAAGTCATAGTTACGAATGTCTAGGTAATACTCTCCATCTTTAAGCGTTTCAACTACATCACTTTGGTAACCATATTCTTTAAGTCCCTCAGCCAGCATTTTGTTTAATGTTACTTCATCTTCAATGATAAGAATGCGCATTAATATCTTCCTATTTAAGTATATTTATTTGAGCGAATGATAACATAATTTTAGCTTAGTTTAAAGTTTTTTTCAATTTTCTTTAAAAAAACTTTAACTTTAGATTAAGAATTGAAGGAGTAATAATCACTTACACTGACTGTACAGTCGGGTAAAATAGATGGTTTTGTTATTTTTAAGTGAAGGGTGTCGATAAGTGAAAAATTTATTTTAAGTTTTGTCGCCAAATTGCTTAAAGCATCTTCAATAAGTAAAAATTTCTCTTTAATCATTTCTGACTTGATGAAATCGCTAACTTGGGCATAGTTAATAAATGTATCATTATATGTGTAATTAATTTTGATGTTTACTATAATGTCTTGTGGGGAAAGTCTTTCAAAATTCAAGATTCCAAGAATACATTGGAATCTTAAGTCTTCTATTTCTATAGTCATTTATTAGGCCTTTATATAGGTCAAACTACTTTTTTTTCTTCACCCTTAAATAACCTGATAATATTTGGAATATGTTTATAGTAGAGAATAAAAACAATAAATACAACAGGTGCATGAGCCATCTCAGGGTGGATAATAAAACTTGCAATTAAAAGGGCCGCAACACCAGATAAAGAAGAGATAGATGAGATTCTAATAGTTTTTGCACCTATAGCCCATACAATAAGCGCGATTATAGTCTCTTGTGGAAGCATAAACATCATTACACCCATACCAGTTGCAATTCCTTTTCCACCTTCAAAGTTAAGGTAAGGGGAAAAACAATGTCCCATAACAGCTAAAATAGCGATACCCCAAAGAGTTGCTTCGCTTAAACCAATAAAGTGGGCAATGCTTAGAATAAATACACCCTTGAGCGCATCAAGTGCGAGTGTAGCGATACCTAGTTTTTTAGCAAGATCAGGATTTGTTTCTTTAACAACTCTTAAAACATTTGTTGCACCAATACTACCACTACCACTTGTTTTAATATCTACACCTGCAAATTTTTTAGCGAGCAATAAACCAAAAGGGATTCCACCTACCAAATAAGCGAGTATAAAAAATTGAACATTAGTATTAAATAAAAAATCCATTAAATAACCTTAAAAATATTGTTATGGTATTTTACTCTTTATATACTTAAATAGTTTATCTATTTAATTTTTCATTCGTTAAAAAGTTGTATAATCCTCTTTAATATAAAAACGGAGATTTTTTTTGCAAAAAATTATTTTAATAATGAGTATAGTAATAGCCTTGTTTTTTACCGCTTGTTCACAAGAAACACAAAATAAGCTTGGTCGTACGATTCAAAACTGGACAGGTACTGATGGTGTGCTAGATATTTATATGGGTGAAAAGTTGGTAAAGCGATTTATTAAGATTGATAAGCTCTCAACCGCTATCAGTACAGATGGTAATACACCTCGAAATTATCGTTATGGTTATGGATATTTAGATTCTAACTTTAATTATAAAAAAGATGATGGTGAAAAAAAATTGTATTTTGAAATTAGTAACTATTCTACTCCTTACATTTTTTATGATAATCCAGGTAGTCACTAGTGGATGTAATTGAACTTTTTAAAAAGCTAATAGAAACAAAAAGTGAAACTCCAGATGACGGTGGTCTTTTAGATTTTATACAAGAGTATCTAGGGGACTTTACAGCGATTAGAATTGATGTAGAAGATGTGAAAAATCTTTTCATATATAAGAAATTTTCGCAGGGCGACCATCTTTGTTTTGCAGGACATGTAGATGTTGTTCCAGCTGGTGATGGATGGGATACAAATCCGTATGAAGCAATTGAAAAAGATGGTTTTATTTACGGTCGTGGGGCACAAGATATGAAAAGTGGTCTAGCTGCATTCATACAAGCTGTAAAAGAAGCAAAAGAATTTAAGGGTACATTATCGCTTTTACTTACATCTGATGAAGAGGGTGATGCGATACATGGTACAGTGAAAGTGTTAGAGTATTTAAAAGAAAAAGATATGTTACCTGATTCTGTAGTTGTTGCTGAACCTACCTGTGAAGAAGTATTTGGTGATGCTATTAAAGTAGGTAGACGAGGTTCTATTAATGGCTACTTAACTGTTAAAGGTAAGCAAGGTCACGCAGCATATCCCCAAAAAGCGATAAACCCTATACATAAGCTATCTAGCGTTCTTGGAAGCATGGCTGGTGTAAATATTGACAACGGTGATGAGTTTTTTTCTCCAAGTAAATTTGTTATAACAGATATTCGCGCAGGTATGCAGGTAACAAATGTAACTCCTAATGAACTGAAGATGATGTTTAATGTACGTAATACCACGATTACTACACAAAAAGAAGTTAAAATGTTTGTAAAGAAACATTTAGATGGTATAGAATATGAATTGAAATTAACACAAGGTTCATATCCGTTTAGAACCAATACCCAGAGCAAAGTTGTTACTACTATAGATAAAGCTATTGAAAATGTACTCAAAATTAAGCCTAAGCATTCAACAGCTGGTGGTACTTCAGATGCAAGATTTATGGCACAGTATGGCATAAATGTAATAGAGTTTGGAGTAAGAAACGATACTATACATTCCATTAATGAGTGTACAACGAGATTCGAGGTCGAAAATTTACATAAAGTATTTACAAATTTAATAAGTATATGGAGATAGAATGAAATTATTCGTAATAGCAATGGCTTTAATAGGTACGCTACTAAGTGCACAAACAATTTTTTTAGATGATTATGACGAAGCTTTAATACAGGCAAAAAAAGAACATAAAGATGTTTATATATTAATAACATCAACGGCTTGTAAATGGTGTAAAAAGTTTGAAAAAATAACACTGGGTGATAAAGCAACTATCAAAAACTTAGAAAAAAACTTTGTTATTTTAGTACTTACAAGAAATTTGGACTATATACCAAGCCAGCTAACGGCTAAAAGAGTTCCGAAACATTATTTCTTAACTGCTGAGGGTGAAGTTATTTATTCATTTTTAGGGTATTGGAATCCAGAAGATTTTCAATCATTCGTTTCAGATGTAGAAAAGAAAAAGGAATAAAATTTATGGAATTTATACAAACAAAAAATGCGCCATCAGCAATAGGCCCATATTCTCAAGCAGTAGTGGCAAATGGCATGGTATATACATCAGGACAGATTGCCTTAACACCTGAAGGTATTATGTTACAAAGAGATGTAATTATTCAAACTACGCAAGTACTAAAAAACTTAAAAGCAGTTCTTGAAGCAGCAAATAGCTCAATGAACAAGGTTGTTAAGACAACAATATTTATCGATTCTATGGATGATTTTGGGATTATAAATGAAATATATGAAGAAGCGTTTGGCTCTCATAGGCCAGCTCGTGCAACAGTTGCTGTTAAAACTTTACCCAAAAATGCACTTGTAGAAATAGATGCAGTAGCATTATTAAACTAATTAAACAAAACTTAAAGCTAAGTTGGATATAATTGCGAACTTTTTTAATAGAATTATAAGGAAATAATACATGTACGCAATTATCAAAAACGGTGGTAAGCAGTATAAAGTTCAAGAGGGTGATGTTCTTCTACTAGACAAAATGTCTCTTGAGCCTAAAGCTACTATCGAAATTACAGAAGTTTTAGCAGTAAATGCTGGAGAACTTAAATTTGGAACTCCCTACGTTGAAGGTGCTAAAGTAACTGCAGAAGTTATCAATGAAGGTAGAGCTAGAAAAGTAGTAATCTTCAAAAAACGTCGTCGTAAAGACAGTAAAGTTAAAAGAGGTTTCAGAAGAGATTTCACTCGTGTTATAATCACGAAAATAGCTGCATAAGCTAAAATAGAAGGAGCATTAGATGGCACATAAGAAAGGACAGGGTAGTACACAGAATAATCGTGACTCAGCTGGTAGAAGACTTGGTGTAAAGAAATTTGGTGGGGAAGTTGTAATTCCTGGTAACATCATCATTCGTCAAAGAGGAACTAAGGTTCATCCAGGTAACAATGTTGGAATGGGAAAAGACCATACAATATTTGCACTTATTGAAGGTACAGTTGCTTTTGAACGTAAAGATAAAAAACGTCAACAAGTTTCAGTAATACCTGCTGCATAATATAATTCTATAAAACACCCTCGTTCCCATCGTCCCCGATGGGAATGCATATATAAACTCACAATTTAATAAAAATTTTCAAACATACAAGGAATAAAAATGTTCACAGATAGCGTCGAATTAACAGTATCATCAGGTAAAGGTGGACAAGGTTGTGTAGCATTCCGTCGTGAAAAGTTTGTATTAAATGGTGGTCCAAATGGTGGTGATGGTGGAAAAGGTGGTGGCATCTGGTTCAGATGTGACAATAATACACATACACTTTCACACTTCCAAAGAAAAATGCATATAAAAGCAGATGGTGGTGCACAGGGTGAAGGCTCGAACTGTACTGGAAAGTCTGGGGCTAAAAAAATAATTATTGTTCCTCCTGGAACACAAATAATTGATAGAGATACTGGTGATACTCTTTTTGATATGCTTACGCATGGTCAAGAAGCAAAATTCATTGTTGGTGGTAAAGGTGGATTAGGTAATACACACTTTAAATCATCAACAAATCAAAGACCAACGTATTCACAACCTGGTGAAAAAGGTACAACAAGAAGTATCCAGCTAGATTTAAAACTTATTGCAGATGTTGGACTTGTAGGTTTTCCTAATGTTGGGAAGTCAACACTTATCTCTACTGTTTCAAATGCACGTCCAGAAATCGCTAATTACGAATTTACTACACTTACTCCAAAACTTGGACAAGTGAATATTGGTGATTTTGAATCATTTGTTATGGCCGATATTCCTGGAATTATCGGTGGAGCACACGAGGGTAAGGGACTAGGTATTGAATTTCTTAGACATATTGAGAGAACAAAAACTCTGCTTTATATGGTGGATTTAGCTTCATATAGAGATTTAAAAGAGCAGATAGAAGTTTTAAAACATGAGATTAAATCTTTCTCTGAGAAGTTAGGTGAAAGTAAGTATGCTATTGCTTTAACACGTGTAGATGTAGTGCCGCCAGACGAAATCAGTGAACTTGTAAATGGGTTTTTGGATTTACTAGGGCTTGAAGCTTCAAAAACAAATGAATTTAATTTTGATAATAAAATGCCTTTTTATGTACAAGATTCTGCAGATGAAACCTTAGGTTATGACAGAATGCTTCCGTATTTAGTTGCACCAATATCTTCAGTAGCTTCAAAAAATATAGAAGCGCTTAAGTATTCTTTATTTAATTTAGTGCAGTCTGATCGTACATAGTTATGAGTAGAATCGTACTTAAGGTTGGTTCTGCTGTTTTAACACAAGACAATGCCGTTGCGTTGCAAAGAATGAAAGCAGTTGTAGAATTTATTGTTGAACTTAAAAAAGAGAATGAAGTTATCCTTGTTTCTTCTGGAGCAGTTTCAGCTGGTTATACAGAGCTTAAACTTGATAGAAGTATTATTGAAAACAAACAAGCCTTAGCCTCTATAGGTCAACCTATTTTAATGAATAAATATTCCAAAAAATTTGCTGAGTATGATATTTTATGTTCACAAGTTTTAGTGACTTGTTTGAATTTAAATAGAGCAGATGATACACAACGTATTAAAAATACTATAGAAATTTTACTCCAAAATAATATAGTTCCTATTGTAAATGAAAATGATGCAACTTCAACAGAAGAATTAGAAGTTGGTGATAATGATCAACTCTCAGCGTATATTGCTAAGGATATAAATGCTGATATGCTAGTTATTTTGTCTGATATAGATGCTTATTATGACAAAGATCCTCGAACACATAAGGAT
>JAFLJZ010000054.1 GCA_022712775.1 Sulfurimonas sp. | reverse complement strand
AAATTGCCTGCGGAATTTCAGATAATCTTGTTACTCGTTGTGCGGCAGTGATGATTAAAGAGCAAAAGAAGCTAATTCTTGCTCCAAGAGAGATGCCTTTTTCTGCAATCGCACTTGAAAATATGCACAAGCTAGCAAGCTTAGGGATTATTATAGCACCGCCTGTTATGGCATACTATTCAGAGCAACAAACACTTGAGCAAATGGAAGACTTCATCATAGGAAAGTGGTTCGATTTACTTGGAATTGAAAATAATTTATATAAAAGATGGGAATAACTAAATGAAACGTATAGCACTCTACCCTGGGACTTTTGACCCTATTACAAACGGACACTTCGATGTCATTGAAAGAGCTTTAAACCTTTTTGATGAAGTTATCATAGCCGTAGCAATTGCAGAAGATAAAAAGCCTATGTTTACGCTGGATGAACGCATTGAGATGATTAACAAAGCTATAGAAGGCTTAGAGAATGTAAGTGTAGTAGGCTTTGATAACTTAACAGTAGACTTAGCTTCAACACATGGAGCAAGTATCTTAATCCGTGGTCTTCGTGCTGTTAGTGACTTTGAATACGAACTACAACTGGGTTACTTAAATAATTCACTTGATGATTCTATAGAGACTGTATACTTGATGCCAAAGCTTCAACATGCTTTTATAAGTTCATCTATCGTACGTAATCTTTTAAAATTTAATGGAAAAACGGAGCATTTGCTTCCAAAAGAAGTACAAAAAATTATAGGGAGTATGCGCGCATGTACATTGCAATAGAGGGAATTGACACATCAGGCAAAAGCACCCAAATAAGTAAGCTTGCTAAACACTTTCCTGATGCTATCATCACTAAAGAACCGGGGGCTACAGATATTGGAAAAGAGATAAGAGAGATGGTACTTTCAGCAAGAGCTAAAAGTAAAAAAGCTGAATTTCTACTCTTTTTAGCTGATAGGGCTGAACATATCCAAGAAGTTATCGAACCAAATTTAGACAAGATGATTATCTCTGATAGAAGTGCTGTAAGTGGTGTAGCGTATGCTCTAGTTCAAGGTGAGTTAGAGAAAAAAGACTTAGTTGCACTCAATAACTTTGCAACAAGTAACACCTATCCTGACAAAGTCTTTCTACTCCGACTAACAAAAAAAGAACTTGAGTACAGGTTATCACAAAAAGAACTAGATGGAATTGAACTTCGTGGTTCAAAATACCTTTTAAATATTCAAGATTCTATCATAGAGGCTACAAAGCTCCTTGGAATCGAACTTGTAATGATAAATGCTACCCAAAGTAGAAATGAAATAACGAAAAACATATTAAGCAATATCAACATCTAACCTATCTATTTTCTAGCTCACTAACTATCTTTTTCATCTTATATAATGAATCTGGGTTTAGTGAGATAGAATCTATTCCACTCTCTACTAAAAACCGAGTTATCTCAGGATAATCTGAGGGAGCTTGACCACAAATTCCTATATATTTATCAGCTTTCTTACAAGCATCTATAGCCATCTTTATCATTTTCTTTACAGCTTCATCTCTTTCATCAAATATATGTGCAATTTTTTCACTCTCTCGGTCTACTCCAAGGGTTAGTTGTGTTAAATCGTTTGAACCTATAGAATACCCATCAAATATTTTTAAAAACTCATCAGCTAAGATTACATTCGCTGGAATCTCACACATAGCATATATTTCAAGATTATTTTTACCTTGGACTAAGCCTTGAGTTTTCATTATCTCTATAACTTTCTTACCCTCTAGTACAGTCCTCACAAAGGGAAGCATAATTTTTACATTATCTAATCCCATATCGTCTCGTACTCTCTTTAATGCTTGGCACTCCCACTCAAAGGCTTCACGATATGTATCATCATAGTACCTAGAAGCCCCTCTAAAACCTATCATAGGGTTTTCTTCGTTAGCCTCATACTTTAAACCACCTAACATATTTCTATATTCACTACTCTTAAAGTCACTTGTTCTAATAATTACCATTTTAGGGTAAAAAGCAGCGGCAATTGTTGCAATTCCCTCACTCAATTTTTCTATAAAGAACTCTTTTGTATCTGTATAGGGAAGCATAAATGATAGAATCTTCTCCTCATCTTTTACATGGTTTCCTTTTTTCATATTTACCAATGCCATTGGATGTGCATTTATAGCGTTGTTTATTATAAACTCCATACGAGCAAGACCTACCCCATCATTTGGCATCTTTGCTACATTAAAAGCTTGTGCGGGATTTCCAACATTCATCAGTAGTTTTGTTTTGGTGGGCTTTAACTCATCCAAATTTATTGTTTTTTTCTCATATGCAAGCTCGCCCTCATAAATAAAGCCCTCATCACCCTCTGCACAACTTACAGTAACCATAGCTCCATTCTTAAGCACATCAGTTGCATTAGTACACCCTACAACCGCACTCACACCAATTTCTCTAGCCACAATAGCTGCATGACAGGTTCGACTACCACGATTAGTTACAACAGCCGATGCCTTTTTCATAATAGGTTCCCAATCAGGATTTGTCGTATCTGCTACTAAAACATCACCCTCATTAAAATTTAAAAACTCAGATGTATTGTTTATAATATTCACTTTTCCAATACCGATTTTATCTCCAACTGCTCGACCAGAACTTAATACTTTGGCATCTTCTGGGACTTCTATAGAGTATTTTTCCATAGAAGAGAGTTTTTGCAGTTTACTTTGTACAGTTTCAGGTCTTGCTTGAACTATATACAGCGTATCATCATACATATCTTTTGCCCACTCTATATCCATAGGGCGTTTATAATGTTCTTCTATAACTAGGGCTTGCGAAGCTAATTCTATAACATCCTTATCATCGAGAGAAAAACTATTTTGCTCTGCTAAACTTGTCTTTATATTGATAGTGCTCTTACCATCATCACTGTATAACATCTTCTCTTTTTTACTTCCTAAAGAGCGTTTCAAAATAGTATGTATACCTTTTTTTAGTGTAGGTTTAAATACAAAAAACTCATCTGCATTTACCCGTCCACTTACTATATTCTCGCCTAAACCAAAGATTGAATTAATTAATATTAAATCTTCTGAACCGCTCTCTGTATCGATGCTAAACATGACTCCACTCGAAGATTTATCACTTCGAACCATTTTTTGGATACCTATAGATAAGGCAACTTTAAAATGATTAAAACCACGACTTTCTCTGTAGCTAATAGCTCTATCTGTAAAGAGTGAAGCAAAACATTTTTTTACACTTAAAAGAAGTTTTTCTGGGTTACTTATATTTAAAAAACTTTCTTGTTGTCCAGCAAACGAAGCATCTGGTAAATCTTCTGCGGTTCCAGAGGAGCGAACAGCTACATCAATAGCTACAGAATCATACTCCTTTGAAAGTATTGAGTAAGCTTCTAGAATCTCTTCTTCCAAGATTCTAGGTAGATGAGAAGCTAAAATAAGCTCACGAACCTTTTTTCCTCTCTCTTGTAAATTGGATGTATCTGATATATCAAGGTCTTGGAGTATACTTTTTATAGAATCTTTTATGTTATTTTCTTCTAGAAGTAACCAGTAAGCATCACTAGTAGTAGCAAAACCATTTGGCACACTTATACCCTTGGAGCTTAAGTTTTTATACATCTCACCAAGACTTGCATTTTTACCGCCAACTTTCTCAATATCTTTTATACTTGTATCACTAAAAAACTGTATGTACTTCATGTCTTACTCCAAAGAGTTAATTAATAAGTATTATACGCCAAGAATCCTTATGTTTGTAAATCAAATAAAAGATTAAAAATGGTATCCTTTCATTACTAGACTTCTTGCATAACCCTTGTATGCCTCAGAGGACTAAAAAGTGGTAAGATTGTGCAAAATAAATTTTTATTCCTAGCCAAAGCTAAGGATAAATAATTTTTTTGTGCAAGATTGCTACTTTTTAGTCCTTCTGTAGGACACTTTATAGAGAACTTTACTCTGCGTTAGATAACCCCAACCGTAGCTTTGGCTACGCTTGAGAACATCTGCCTTGATTAAAATTATCTATAAAGTGCTGAGACATACAAGGATTATGCAAGAAGTCTGTTATATACAAAGGACACGAATGATTAAGTCACTACGAGGGATGAACGATATTTTAAGTGAGGATTATGAAAGATTTACTTACTTCATAAATACAGCTACAGATGTAGCACAGAAGTATGGTTTTCATTTTATAGAGACTCCCCTTTTAGAAGAGACAGCTCTGTTTAAACGCTCAGTTGGAGAATCTAGTGACATCGTTGGAAAAGAGATGTATCAGTTTATTGATAAGGGTGAAAACGATGTTTGTCTTCGCCCTGAGGGAACAGCTGGTGTTGTTCGTGCCTTTATACAAAAAAAGCTTGATAAAGCCGGTGGGACACACCGTTTCTTTTATCATGGTTCAATGTTTCGCTATGAGAGACCACAAAAAGGTCGTCTAAGACAGTTTCATCAGTTTGGTGTTGAGAGTTTTGGTGTAGATTCTGTGTATGAAGATGCTAACATGATTATGATGACTAGCGATATTTTAAAGCGTTGTGGAATCACTTATAGACTGCAACTAAACTCTCTTGGTGATTCTAATTGTATGCCCAATTATCGTAATACTCTAGTAAAATTTGTAAAAGAGTGTGAAGATGGGATTTGTGATGATTGTATCAGGCGACTAGATACTAACCCTATCCGTGTACTTGATTGTAAAAATGATAAATGTCAAATACTTTACGAGGGTGCACCTAAACTCATCAACTCTCTTTGTAGTGAGTGTGACAGCAACTTCACAAAACTAAAGAAGATTCTAGATGATAATGGAATCGAGTATGAAATAGATACGAACCTCGTTCGTGGATTAGACTACTACTCTAAAACTGCCTTTGAATTTGTAAGTGATAACATAGGAAGCCAAAGTGCCATTGCAGGTGGTGGACGCTACGATAGACTCGTAGAATTTCTTGATGGTCGCCCTACTCCTGCTGTTGGTTTTGC
>JAFLJZ010000053.1 GCA_022712775.1 Sulfurimonas sp. | reverse complement strand
AGTTACCAAACAGGTGTAGATAACTTTAGAAATATTTTAAATGACCCACTTGATGGACTTAGTTTTGATAATATTTTACCCTCACAAGACCTTCTTTTAAAAATGCAAAAAATGTTCTTGTATTCACCTGATTGGATTTCAACATTACCTAGAAAATTCAACACGGCAATTAGTGGTTCGATGATTAACAGATGTAATATTTTTGGACATGACTGTTGTTTTGCACTTGCTCAAAAAGATGGTATTTACGGTTATAACATGTACCTTGGTGGTCGTGTTGGACATATTGCTAGAAGTGCAGATATATTTTTAGCAAATGAAGCGGAGGTATTAAAGGCATTCGAATCAATCTCAGATATTTTTAAAAGATATGGCTTTCGTGACAACAGAAATAAAAGTCGCCTACATTTCCTTATAGAAGCTGTAGGAATGGATGAAATCTCCAAGGCTGTGCGTTTAAATGCTGATTGTGATTTTGCTAGAGCTGGTGAGACAATGACGCAGATTGATTATAATGATCCAGACCAAGGAAAAGTGCAACTTCGTGATGGTTCTTTTGGAGTACACGTTGTAGTTCCAAGTGGAATTTTTACAGGTTCTGCAATGATGGAAGTAGCAGATTTATCTGATAAATATGGAAGTGGACAAGTTCGTTTTGATATGGAACAAAGCCTTTATATCTTAGGTGTAAAAGATACAAAGTCGATGTTGTCAGAGGCATTTTTTCAGACATATAAAAGTGTAAACTCTCCATATTTTAACCACCTTATCGCTTGTGCTGGAACGGAGCATTGTCCTTTTGGCGTTATTGAGAACAAAAACGATGCGATAAATATGGCAAAGTATCTTGATTTTAAGGTACCTCTTGAAGCAGGACGTGTAAGAATGTACTGGTCAGCCTGTGTGAAGGGTTGTGGTATTCATGGTCTTGGAGATATAGGTTTTGAAGGCTGTAAGGCAAAGATAGATGGAGAGACAGTTGGTGCTGTAAATATTTCTCTTGGTGGAAAGCTTATTAGTGAAGGAGAAGAGGGCTATACAGTTGTGAAATCAGCACCTCTTCTTTTTGCACATAAGTATGTTGAGACATTAATGTTAGAGTATAAAAACAAGAGAAAAGAAAGAGAAAATATGCAAGCTTTTAGTGATAGAGTATTTAAACAGTACACTTCAGCAAATATAGGTTTTACTATGAAGTTAGGTGCATATTTAAGAGAAAAAAATATTGATGTATGTATCGGTTTTAATGAGAAAGTACATACGGGTAAAAATGAAGAGTTTGAGGTTTTTGAACTTGGTCGTAAACTCTATTATGCTCTAAGTAAAAAAGAAGCGTATTCTGCATATGAGAGGTTTACAAATGTACTTAAAAATGAAAAATTAGAAAACATACGAGATTTAGTTCCAAACATTGATGAAAATATTGCCTTACTTTGTGATGAAATTCTCCATACTAATGAGGAAAAAAGAGCGGTTGTTTTCTCGCAACTTACACGACTTATCGAGCTTTACTAATCTAAATTTTGAGTGCTTTCATGAATTTTTTTGATGTAAGCATCACCATAAAATGAGATTCCAACAGAAGTGACTTGTTTAAAAAAGACACTTTCTTCATCTGGAATCATAACTATAAGATACTTATCTTCTCCATTATTTTTATGCACTTCAAAGAGATTCTTTTTCACAAAAATAAGGCTGTCTTTTTCTTTCATATCGACATAGGGAACTTTTCCATGTGAAAGATTTCCTTTGATTAGGTTTAAGTACAAACTTAAAAAATCATTTCTCTCAAAATCAATATCTTTTTCTTCTTTTTCAGTTACGAGTTCTTCTGTTTCGCTAAAACTTACACTGATAGGATGAAAAGTTGAAATCGTTTCTATGCGTGAGATAATTTGAGTTTTATGAATATTTTTATTTTCATAGTCAAAGAGATATGTTCTCGTTTTTTTATATTTATTTTTTGTAGTGCTTCGTGTAAACTTTAAAGGGAGGTACACGCCATTTTGAACATTTCCCTCACTTATAAAGGTATCTATTCTATTGTTAGATAAATATTTAACAACACCTACGCTTGTTGTTTTAGCTGTCATTTTGTAGGTGTGTGTGTCATGATTTTCTTCTAAGCTAAGGTGTACAAAACCTATTTGCCCGTAGATAGAGATTCCACTTTCATATTTTATCTCTTTAATGGATGTATATCCAAAAAGTGAAAAGCTTAGTGTAAGTAAAATGATAAATATTTTTTGCATTAGATAATCCTTAAGTATTTATTATTGTATTAAAAAAAAGTGTACAAATAGTGAAAATCTTGTTCAAAGCATATCTAAAGAGATTTTTAAGTATAATTCACGGATTTTATAAAAAGGTGTATCAATGGCTAAGAAACGGGTATTAGTTAAGTTTTCAGGTGAAGCGCTTGCCGGCGCGGCAGGGCATGGAATTGACACACAAATTTTAAACTATATTTCTCAAGAGATTAAATCTCTTGTAGAAGCTGACATTGAAGTTGGTATTGTTATTGGTGGTGGAAATATAATTCGTGGTGTAACAGCTGCGCAAGATGGAATCATCAAACGAACTTCTGGTGATTATATGGGAATGTTAGCAACTGTGATCAACGGTGTAGCTATGCAAGAAGCGTGTGAGCATGCGGGACTTCAAGTGCGAATGCAAACAGCTATTAAGATGGAGCAGATTGCTGAGCCTTATATCAACCGTAAAGCAGTTCGTCATTTAGAAAAAGGTCGTGTTGTGATTTTCGCAGCGGGGACTGGTAATCCATATTTTACAACAGATACTGCAGCAACGCTTAGAGCAGTGGAAATTGGTGCAGAAGTTATCATCAAAGCTACAAAGGTTGATGGTGTTTATGATAAAGATCCACTAAAGTTTGATGATGCAGTTAAACTTCCAGAGCTAACGTATGAACAGGCATTAAAAGACAACATCAAAGTAATGGATGATACTTCAATAGCACTTGCAAAAGATAATAAACTACCTATTATCGTATGTGATATGTCTAAAAAAGGAAACATTTTAGACATTTTAAATGGAAATATGGACAATTGTTCAATAGTTAAATAAACAACAAAACAAAGGAAACTTTTACATGAGAACAGAAGAATTAACAGCAAAAATTTTACAAGATAATCCAAATATGGATAACTACCAGTTAGCAATAGCAGTATCAAAAAGAACTGATGAACTTTTAAATGGAGCGCCAAGTAAGTTAAATATTGACCCAAAGAGTATTAAACCAGCTGATTTAGCACTTATGGAACTTGCTGAAGGACTTTTAAAAGTCAAAGGCTTTGTAGATATAGAAAAGTAGTACAGAGTGGGTCTGAGTCAAGTTGAAATTGAAAAAGTAAAACATATTCATGATACTGATTCGGCCTCTTCATACCTTTTTTCTCACATGCCACCTAGTCAAGATCTTAAAGATGCCCTAGAATACTCCAAGCAAGCACATATTTCTCAAACAAGAAAAAGTGGCGAACCCTATATTATTCATCCTATTTTAGTTGCGAGTATTGTTGCTTCTATTACAAATGATGAAGCTATGGTTATCTCTGCATTACTCCACGATGTTGTTGAAGATACAGATATAACAATTGGTGAAATTTACGAGCTTTTTGGTGAGGATGTCTCGCATTTAGTTGAAGGACTTACAAAGATAGACGTAATTCGTGATTCTGAACTTGTAGCATCTAATTCAAACGAAAAACTTATAGTATCAGCACTCTCCTTTAGAAAGATGCTTTTAGCAAGTATAAAAGATGTTCGAGTTTTAGTTATAAAACTATGTGATAGACTGCATAATATGCTTACGCTTGATGCACTTCCTGACCATAAACAACTCCGTATCGCAGAAGAAACACTCGTTGTATATGCTCCTATTGCGCACCGTTTAGGTATCTCTTTTTTAAAAAATATATTAGAAGACTTAAGTTTCTCGTATCTTTTTAAAGAAGAAAAACACCATATTGATAATTATCTTGATACGAATTATCATGCCATGGAGATGCGGCTTAACGAACTCAAAGAATCAATTTCAAAGCTACTTGTAAAAAATGGTTTTTGTGAGGATGATTTTGAAATAATTTCTCGTGTAAAACACCGTTATTCTATTTACTTAAAAATGCAAAGAAAGGGTGTTTCTATTGATGAGGTTCTTGACTTACTCGCTGTGAGAATTTTAACAACTGATGCTGTGAAGTGTTATAATATTCTAGGTCTTATTCATCTTCATTTTCAACCCTTGTCTTCGCGTTTTAAAGATTATATTGCTGTTGCAAAAGACAATGGATACCAGACAATTCATACTACTATTTTTCACAATACTGCAATTATTGAAGTTCAAATAAGAACCTATGATATGCATAAAACAGCAGAACTTGGAGTTGCCGCACATTGGAAATATAAAAGTGGTGGAAATAACGATATAAAACTTGATTGGTTACATAATCTTCAGTATCAAAATGAATCAGTAGAAGATTTTTATAGCATGATAAAAAATGATTTATACTCAGAAGATATTGCAGTGTTTTCTCCAACAGGTGATGCCTTTACACTTCCTCGTGGGGCTGTTGTTTTAGATTTTGCTTATGCTGTTCATACTGCTGTCGGAAATAAGGCAGAATCTTGTCTCGTTAACAAAACAAAAGCTTCTTTATTAAATGAACTCAGTAATGGCGATATAGTAAAAATAAATCTTGCTGATGAAATTCTTACTAGATGCTCTTGGATTGATGCAGTGAAAACTTCAAAAGCAACATCAAATATGCGACTTAACTGTAATGCTAGAATCAGAGAAATTAATGCTAAATCAAGTGTCTTAATTGTTTCGACCGTTATGGGTCTAAAAGCATCAAGAATCGAAGAATGGTTTGATTTAAAAGGTTGTGAAGGACGCTCAAATATTCCCTGTGATATAGAACACTTTAGAAATGTTATTGGAGAATATACAAAAGATATCGGGAGAAATAATAGATTTACAAACTTCTTATCTCGACATAAATTTAAACTCAAATCGAAGGTTGTCTCAGGTTTAGAAATTTTTAGTAGCAGTGGTGTTAGTGATGTTGTCTTTGACTATTGTTGTCATCCAAAAACAGGGGACGAGATAATGGCTTTTGTAGAAAAGTCAAAGGTACATGTACATCATAAAATGTGTGGACATGGATATAAAAAAATTGAAGAAGAAACACCAATGGTGTTTATTCGCTGGAAAAAAGAGAATAAGTTTAAATATAACCTTATAGCCTCAGCCTTTTGAAATGAATATATAACCAAGGCTTATCGTGGGTGTCTGGGTAAGTTCATGTTTAAATTTCTTCATTATTTCGACACGTTGAGAGGTCATGTCGATTTTATTCTATTATATCGACACGTTATTGCCCTGTGTCG
>JAFLJZ010000052.1 GCA_022712775.1 Sulfurimonas sp. | reverse complement strand
TTAGAATTAGCTGATATAGTTATAGATGTAAGTGGTAAAAGTGCAAATGAGTGTACAAAAGAAATTTTAAAAAAGGTTAAAAAATGAAAAAAATTATAGTACTATTGCTACTTATTGCTTCCTCATTATTTTCTGCCGAAATAGCTTGGGAAAAAGATTTTAAGAGTGGAATTAAAAATGCAACAGCAAAAAATAAGCCAGTTCTTTTTGTATTTTCTCGCCATTCTTGTCATTATTGCAGAGTTTTAGATGAAACTACATTTAAAGATAAAGAGGTAATCGAAGCTTTAAACAAAGATTTTATTTCTATAATCTCATATACTGATGAAAATGATTATACACCAAGAGAATTATGGAGACCAGGTACTCCTGCTTTATGGTTTCTATATCCAGATGGAGAAGTGATGTTTCAACCGCTTATGGGTGCTTTAGATGCGGAAGAGTTTTTAAGAGCATTAGTAATTGTAAAAGAAGAGTTTGAAAAAAGTCTAGGAAAATAAATGATATTTGTAAACACAAAAGAGAGTGGATTTAAGACTAGTTTTGATGAGCTTTTAGGTCGTGGTAAAATGGATATGGCTCAGGTTAGTTCTATTGTTGAAAATATTATTGATGAGATTAAGCTTGAAAAAAACAAGGCACTTAAAAAGCATATATCTAAGTTTGACAATTGGACACCTCAAGATGATTCTGATTTAAAAATTTGTACTACATTGATGGAAGAAGCGTATAATAATATTGATAATCAACTTAAAGATGCTTTGCATTTATCATATGACAGAATTAAAGTCTATCATGAAAAACAAAAGCCAAAATCATGGTTTGATGATGAGCCGAATGGTACGATTTTAGGTCAAAGAGTAACAGCTGTTGATTCTGCAGGTCTCTATATCCCTGGTGGAAAGGCTGCTTATCCTTCATCTTTGTTAATGAATGTAATTCCAGCACAGGTTGCTGGCGTTGAAAATATTGTTGTATGTACGCCAACACCAAATAATGAGCCAAACGAGTTACTTCTTGCTGCATGTCATCTATGTGGAGTAGACCAAGTTTATAAGGTTGGTGGGGCTTCTGCAATTGCTGCAATGGCGTATGGAACTGAGACTATTCCAAAGGTTGATGTAGTAACTGGACCTGGAAACATTTTTGTAGCAACTGCGAAGAAAATGGTTTTTGGTGATGTGAATATTGATATGATAGCAGGTCCTAGTGAGATTGGAATCTTAGCCGATGATTCTGCAAATGCAAATCACTTAGCTATAGATTTACTTTCTCAAGCTGAGCATGATGAGATGGCAAGTTCTATTTTAATAACTCCTTCTCAAAAACTTGCAGATGCTGTAAAAATAGAGATTGAAGCTTGGTTAGTCAAACTTCCTCGCCAAGTTATTGCTAGAAAATCTATAGAAGAGCGTGGAGCGATAATAGTTACAGAGACAATGGAAGAAGCAATAGACTTAATGAATGATATTGCACCTGAACACTTAGAGGTTGCTACTAACTCTCCTTTTGAGCTACTTCCTTTAATCAAGCATGCAGGAGCAATTTTTTTAGGTCACAATACTCCTGAAGCGATAGGCGATTATGTAGCTGGACCGAATCATACACTTCCAACTGGTGGAACGGCAAAGTTTTATTCTCCACTTGGAGTTGAGAATTTTATGAAGAAAACTTCTATCATCTCTTTTTCAAAAAAAGCGATTAATGAGATTGGTGAAGCATGTGCCTTAATTGCTAATACAGAAGGTTTAACTGCACATGAACAATCCGTAAGAGTTCGTCTCACAAAATACCTTTAAATTCTTTTTAGATGACACATCAATAAGTGTAATAGCTCAAATTATATTCTCCCTCTTACTTAAAGGTGGCAGTGTATATGTTATCATTATATTAAACAAAGTGTAGAAGGATATAAAATGAAAAAATCATTATCCAGTAAATTATTATTTTGGTTTTTGTTTTTAGCAATTACACCGCTTTTGATTTTTACAATTAATAGCTATAACACAAATGCCAATATGATTAAAGAATTAGCTATGAACGAACTAAAAAATACTGCACGGTTACAAACGCGATATATAGAAAATTGGTTTAAATATAGATATTCAGATATATCAACCTGGTCAGAATCTTCTCAAACAGTACATATCTTAGAGAAACTTTTAAAACTTCAAGAAAAAGATGAGAGTAAACAAGATTCTATAAAGAGTAATCAGCACATACACTCAATCAAAACATTTGAAAATGATTTTAAAACACTAAAAAAGCATTATACTTACTTACATGATATTTTTCTTATAGGTAAACAAGGAAATATCCTATATTCCCTTGCAAAAGAAGAAGATTTAGGAACTAACTTACTACATGGTCAATACTCACAGACTAGATTTGCTAATTCTTTTAAAAAGACTATAAAAGACAGTTCGATACATTTCTCAGATATAGAGTACTATCAACCTTCAAAAGGTAAGATTGTAGGTTTTATTACAGCTCCATTAATAAGTGATGCGGGGCAATTAATTGGAGTCTTCGCGTTACAGTTTAAGTGGGATGAGTTTAATAATCTTTTTAAACAAAATATGTCGAGTAAAAACTATATAGTTGGTTTAGATGGATTTTTAAGAACTGATATATCGAATGAAAAAAAAGCATTAAAGCATAAAATGAATAGTGTATATCATTTAGAAGATTCGCAAGAACATATACATAATCATCAAGTTCTAGAGAAAGAAGAAATTATTTTAATGCATAGTGACATAGATATATATGGGGTGAAGTGGGTATTAATCAATGAATTAAAACATGATACACTTATAGAAAGTAAAAAAGAGTTGACAGAATCCTTACTTTTATTTTTAGCGATAGTAATTATTATTGTATTTATTGTTTCAAGATATATAGCATTGAAAATCTTAAAACCACTTAGTAAACTAGCCCAAGCTAGTAAAGAGTATGTAACGGGAAGTAGAAAAACTATTTTAAATGATTCTGATGACAAAGAGATTTATGAACTTACTGTATCTTTTAATACTATGCTTGTTGTTTTAAGTGAGAATGAAAAGTTACTTAATAATTATACACTTGAACTTGAAGATAAAATAGCAAAAGAGATAGAGAAAAATACTATACATCAACAAGCATTATTTAAGCAAACACGTCTTGCCCAAATGGGAGAGATGATAAGCATGATAGCACATCAATGGAGACAGCCTCTTGGTGCGATTACAGCTACAGATATAGATTTGAAAATAAAGATAGAATTAGGAATTTATGATTTAAAAAAAGAAGAAGATAGAAAACTTTTTGAGGCCTATTTTCTTGAAGGTCTTGATAATATAGAAAATTTAGCGCAGGGATTAACAACTACCATTGATGATTTTAAAAACTTTTATAAACCGAATAAAATTTTTAATCTTGTTGAGGTTAGTATACCTATAGAAAAAGCGCTTAATATTATTATAGCTTCTTTAACTATAGATAATATAGAAGTAATAAAGGGATATACCTCTAAGAAAAAGATGAACTTACTTGATAGTGAAGTAATGCAAGTTATTTTAAATATTATTAAAAATGCACAAGATAACTTCAAGATTAAAAAAACTAAAAAACCTTCTATTTGTATTGATACTTTTGATATAGAAAATGGTATTATTATAAATATAAGTGATAATGGCGGTGGTATTAATGCAGATATAATTGATAATATTTTTGATCCGTATTTTTCAACAAAACATGAGAAAAATGGTACAGGACTTGGTCTTTATATGTCTAAGATGATTATTGAAGATCATCACCGTGGAACAATAAAAGCACTTAATATAGATGGTGGAATATGCTTTTGCATCGAAATAAAGAACAAATAAATAACATTATGTTAAAATAAATTACAAAGAAAGGAAGAAAAAAATATGTCAATTGATAATAAATTAATTTTAGAAAATTCTAAAAACTTGAATATTTTATATGTAGAAGATGATACAGAACTTAGAGAATCCACTACAAAACTTTTTTTAAATTTTTTTAAGAGTGTAGACTGTGCAGAAGATGGTCAAGATGGGTATGATAAGTATGAAAAATACTTTCATATTAATAAATATTATTATGATATTGTTATATCAGATATTAAAATGCCACGGCTTGATGGTTTAGAAATGTGTAAAAAAATAAAAAATATACATTATGATCAAGCAGTTATTTTTATTACGGCTTTTAATGAAGTAAGTTATTTAAATGCAGCTGTCAAACTTGCTGTTAATGGCTTCATCACAAAACCCATAGAAATTGGACAGTTAAAAGAAATTTTATACTCTACTTGCCAACATGTAGTAGATAGAAGTGTAGTGCAACAACATTATGTACAAATAGAAGAAAGAAATATGCTTTCTATTAATCAAATAGATGCACGTGAACTAGATTATGCAAAAGATATTTTAATTGATTTAGAGACAAATAAGGAAAAAATTTCTAGACTATGGACAGATAAAAAGACAGTACAAGAAAGGTTGAAAAGTCATAGTATTGATGTAGAATATTTTCGTTCCCATTATGGGATTAAAGTTATTGAATATTTTTTAAGTGTAATACGTGGAGATAATGAAGCTGGAAATTGCCCAGTAATATTTATAATGTTGGACTTTTTTAAGCATAAAAACTTGCCACTAGAAGACATTTTTATGGTGTGTGTATTATTTAAAAATACGCTAACAGCATATTTACTAGAGAGGTATACATATAACAATAAACTTTTTGAGGATATATCGTATATACTAGATAAAAATTTCGAAGGTGTTATTATTAATTATCTAGATTTAAAATATACACCTATCATAGATATTTCAAGTGTCGAAGTTCAAGCTATAGAAGAAGATAAAACACCTGTGACTGAAGAAATGAACTATACTGAATATGTTTTGGAAAATGATGTATATGAACTTCAAGATTTAGAAGAAGATATCGATAGCCTTGCCATTGCGGTAACAATGAATAGTAGCATAACGCAGGATAATTGTCAGAACTTAGGAGCTAAGATTAACAGATATGGTGTAATTTTATGTAATTACCCTATTTTTTCTGCACTAGGAGTATCTATAAGTAAACTTGGGGCTAATTTGATAGATAACTCGCAACTACTTGTAGATGATAGAGCAAGAATGTCTAATATAACAGCACTAATCGAAGGCTTTGTTAATGATTTAATTGTCTGGAGGAAAGAGATATTTGAAAACAATATTGAAAATCCATACTTTCTAGATAAATCATTTTTTTCCAATGTAGACACTATTATTATGTTTATTGAGTATGATGAAAATACTGCTGTAGCAGATGATTTAGATGATATGTTTTTTTAAGGGATAACTATCTATACCCTAGTTATTGTACATTTGTGATGAGGTGTTAGGGTGTTTTTTTACGTAATCGTTTTGCAATATTTTTAATTAAATCTTGGAAGAATTCTTTTTTTGTTTCATCAAAATAAAGTGTCGCAGTTAGTTGTATTATATGTGTATATGTCATCTAAAATAATAATATTTCGATGACAAAGTATAACAACATTAGATTTAATTTTTCTTTTCTACTCAACTAGAATAATAGATAATGGAATTAGGGACGAATCCTAAGTAATTTAAGCTTTCTAAGATATTATTTAAGGAGTGAAATAATCCCTATGTTTTTGAGCATGGGTTTTTTTTTAAATTTTATTAGATAAATTAAAATCTTAAATTTGCCATTAAATGAAGGCCAAAGGAGAATATATGCAATTAGGTTTCCTAGTTGATTTACACCTATGTATGGGTTGTAAAGGTTGTGAAATCGCATGTAAAGTGGAGAACGAGGTTCCACTTAGTACATGGAGATTAAGAGTTAAATATGTAGATGTAGGAACTTTCCCAGAGACAAAAAGAACATTTACACCTCTGAGATGTAATCACTGTGAAAATGCTCCTTGTGAGAAGATTTGTCCGGTATCTGCGTTGCATTACCTTGATAATGGTATTGTAAACATAGATAAAGAAAGATGTATTGGTTGTGCTGGTTGTATTATGGCTTGTCCTTATGGAGCAATCTATATTGATCCAATTACACAAACTGCTGATAAATGTACATATTGTGCGCACCGTATTGCATCATCTATGATGCCATCTTGTGTTGTTGCATGTCCAGTTGAAGCAAATATTTTTGGTGACCTAGATGATGCTACATCAAATATTTCTAAATATATTATGAAGAATCAATCAAATGTTCAAGTTCGTAAACCAGAAAAAGGTACGAACCCTCATCATTATTATGTAGGTGGTGGAAATGTTTCATTAAATCCTCTAGCATCAGAGAGACCAGAAGGTCATCATTTATTTGGTAAGATGACATCTAAAATGCCTGTAGGAGGTCATTAAGATGGCAACACATGAAATTTTAGCAGCTACAACTGCTGTAGTATCTTTAGATGTAGGACTTCCTGGTATCGTTTGGCCTTGGCTAGTTACAGTAAATATGTGGGCAAAAAGTATTGGTACTGGTGTAATTTTTATGTTGTTTTTACTTCTGAGAACACATCCTCAATCAGGAAAACAGTTGCGATTTTTAACAGTTGCAACTGCATTTGTGTTTATAAATATTTTCTTATTCTTTACACTTATTGATTTACATCAGCCTTTTAGAATGTGGCATATTTTCTTTTATCCTAATTGGTCATCAATGATTACTATTGGTTCATTTATGGCTTCAGCATATTTAGGTCTTTTAAGCTTATTACTTTTTCTTGCATATATCAAAAAAGATGAAGTATTTGATAAAGTATTATTGTGGGTAACAATTTTAGCTATACCAGTAACACTTTATACAGCAGCAATTATGGGACAATGTTCAGCTCGAGAAGTATGGCATATGCCAACAGAATCTGTACAAATGATTCTAGCAGCACTTCTTGCAGGTTCAGCTACAATGATTCTCGTTGGTGGAAATAAACTTACATATGAAGCAAAAAAATCTTTAGGTGTAGTGCTTGGATTAAGTGCTCTAATGGCATCTATTATTTACACGGGAGAATTTGTTTTTGGTCCAGGGAAAGCAGAAGAGGTAGCCGCGACTATCGCCTTTATTCATGATGATGGTCCATATGCAGTTATGTTTTGGATTGGTCAATGGTTAGCATATCTATTACCAATGATTCTTATCGTGCTAAGTCGTGCTAGTAAAAGTGAAGCAATATTAAAACTTGCAGCAGTTTTAGCGTTAGTGGGTCTATATATAGTTAAACATGTTTGGCTAATGATTCCACAATTATTACCAATGAGTTAAGGAGAAAGTATTAATGTATTTACAAAGTAGAAGAACATTTTTAAAAGGTGCCGCATTTACAGTTGCAGGTGCCGCAATTGCTAAGGGTGTATTTACAGCTGACGCACAGGCAGAATCTGTTAAAGAAAGCAAGTTTACAAATACTCCTGATAGTTTATCTTTTTATCCTCCAATGGATCAATGGAATGACTTTAAAGAGTTAGATGGAGATGACTGGAAGCGTGGTGGTATAGGGCGAAAAGGTGTAAGAAGTGAAGACAATCCGGATGGAATAGAAGTTAATGATTTTATGCTTGTTCCAACTGCATGTTCAAATTGTGAGGCTGCTTGTGGTCTTACTGCATGGATTGATAAAAAAACTTTTTCAGTTAAAAAGTATATGGGTAATCCATTACATACAGGTTCTCGTGGGCGTAACTGTGCAAAAGGTTATGCAACACAATCACAAATGTATGATCCAGATAGAATTGCATTCCCACTAAAGAGAGCTCCAGGTTCTGCTCGTGGTGAAGGTAAGTGGATTCGTACTACTTGGGATGAGGCAATGACTACTATTGGTAACAAAATGCATGAAGCAATGAAAGATGGCGATGAGTTATCTAAAAAGTCATGTATGTTTCATGTTGGTCGTCCAAATGAGAAAGGTTTTACTAAGAGAGTATGGCAAACTCTTGGTCAAGATTGTTTCAACTCACATACAAATATTTGTTCATCTGGTGGGCGTACACCGACTATTCAATGGGCAAATGATGATAGATCCTCTCCGGATTGGGCTAACGCGAAGTTAATTTTTCTTAATTCTTCGCATGCTGCGGATGCTGGTCACTACTTCCAGCAAGCTGCTGGATTTATTGCTGATGCAAGAGCGAATGGTGCGAAACTTGTAGTTATGGATCCTCGTATGTCTAACTCTGCTGGTATGGCAGATCTTTGGATTGCATGTTGGCCTGGTACTGAAGCTGCTATTTATTTATATCTAGTACAGCGTATGTTAAATGAGGGCAAGACAAACGAAGCCTTTATTAAAAAATGGTTTAACTGGGAAGTTATGCTTAATAATACTGCATATTTAGACTTTATGGTAGAGCAAGGGTATATCTCTAAGGCTCCAACAGAAAAAACATTTGAAGCATATTTAGAAATGCTAAAAGAACTTTACAGTCCATATACATTAGAATATGCTGTTAAAGAAACACATGTTCCAGCGTACAAATTAGAAGAATTATATGATATGATTCTTTGGGCGGGTACAGCAATCTCTACATATTTCTGGCGTGCAGCAGCTGCTGGTAATCGTGGTGGTTGGACATCAGGAAGAACAGGTTTCTTAATGCTTGGTGTTTGTGGAGCAATCGGTCCTGAGGGTGGAACTTTTTTTCATAAGTGGCATCAAATTTCTACTGGTGGAAGAGGTGGTTCTGCTACTGTTGGTCAAGGTAAAAGTGGTAAAGATGTACCTAAAATTGATGTTTACAATGAACTTTGCTGGCCACCTGAATGGCCATTATCAACATATGAATTGTCATATTTGCTTCCACACTTACTAACAGATAAAGAATGGCAAGACAAATGGACAAGAAAAGGACTAACCGTTCCTAGGAACATTAAAGTTTGGATTCCTCGTATGTATAATCCAGTTTGGATTAATCCTGATGGTTTTAGATGGCTTGAAGTTATTAAAGACGAAAGTTTAATGGAACTTACATTTAATTTATCTCCAGTTTGGTCTGAGACAAACTGGTATGTTGATTATGTTTTACCTGTTGGTTTAGCCGGTGAGAGACATGATCAGCATTCTGAGCCTACATATCCTGCTAGATGGACATCATTTAGACAGCCTGTTATGCGAGTTGCATTAGAAAAAATGGGTTGGAAACCTAAAAATCCAGCTCGTGCTACACTTGAAGCACATATTAAATCTGGTCTTGGTGAAGTTTGGGAAGAAAATGAATTTTGGTTTGATATGTGTGTTAATTACATTGATCCAAAAGGTGATTTATTCCTTGATGATGCTAAAACAAAAACAGTTCACTCTATGTGGGAATCTAAAAAAACTCCAGGTACTCCAGTAACAATTGCTGAGTGGTATGATGCAGGGTTTAGTGAAAATTTACCTAACTTAAAGAAAACTGCACTTGCTGATGAGCGTTATAAAAATGAAGAATTCCCTGTGTATACATATATGAGAGATCATGGTGCATGGACTGAAGAGATAGATATTTATTCACCACAAGAAAGAAAAGTTAAATTTAATGATAGTGGAGACTTAATTGTAAAGGGTAAAAAATATGCAAAAGATGATTTATCTAAAGATGAATCAACAGGTGTTATTTACGCTAAAGATAAAAAAGGTGATGGAAAATATAAAGATGATAAAAAGCCAGTAGCTATTGATATTGATGGTGATATAATGGAAGGTTTTGCTACACTCGATAAGAAACTGAACTTTTTTAGTGAATGGTTAGCTGATGATTGGAAATGGCCAGAGTATGCAATTCCAATTTATCCAAGAAATGAAGAAGAAAAAAAGAAAATGGTGCATATAACATCACATGTAAATCACATGTATATGGATAAGGCAAAAAATGAGTATGCATTAAATACAGTATTCCGTTTACCGTACAATATTCATACGCGTTCTGCTAATTCTAAGCATCTTATGGAGATTTCGCAAAACCATGATCCGATTTGGATTTCTACTGCTGATGCTAAGCGTCAAGCTTTTAAGCGTGGTGACCCTATTCGTGTTAGAATTGTTGATAGTGTTAAAAAAGATGAGAATGGTAATGACATGGAATCAGGTTATTTTGTAGCCATGGCTATTCCAACAGAAGGTATTCTTCCTGGAACATTAGCTTGTTCTCATCATGGTGGTAGATGGAAGTTGGTTAATTCTTTTGATGTACCCAATGGTGTAACAGACGGAAAAGTTGATTCACAACCAGTAACGCGTAATATGAATGATCCTAAGTTTATGGATCATGCTGTTGAAAATGCTGGTAAAGAGGGTGGACAAATTAAGATTGAAGGATATACTGGTAGTTTTGGACAAAATAGTTTTGGTATCCCAACTGCTGAACTTCAAATGGATGGTAAAATAGGTAAATTGAAATGGATACAGGGAATAACTCCTTTTGTCACAGAAAGATTTGCTGAATACAACAAAGATTCTAAAAATATTTGGTGGGATGGCTTAAGTGGTTCATGGCAAAATGCTGTTGCAGCAGCACATCCAGATCCAATTTCTGGTATGCACTGTTGGCACCAAAAAGTAATTTTAGAACCTGCACAAAAGGGTGATAAAATTGGTGATATTTATGTAAATTATGATAATAATTTTAAAATTTATCAAGCATGGAGAGATGACTTAACGCGTGGACTAGATGAGAATTCTACAAAGCGTCGCCCACAACATATTAAGCGTCCTCAAGTTCCATTGTCGAGTAAGGCTTATCGAGTAAATATTAAAAAAGGATAAAACCTTTTTTAGGTCTTCGCTAAAGCGAAGACCACCACATTCTTAACATTAATCCCCATGTACTTGTATATCCAACATCTGAAAAAACTAAATTTTTATCCTTGTCATAAATAAGTGTTGTTGGAAAAACTGATATATGAAAATTTGATGCTATAAAACCACTTTCATCATTTACAACATTAAAGTCATAATTGTTTTCATCTAGCCATTGGATAATATCATCATTAGAACCTGATTTAACGGCTATTGTTAGCACATTGTAATTCTTTGACATACTTTGTATATTTGAGGCTTCTAGCTTACATATAGGGCACCATGTAGCCCAAAAATGTACTAAGGTAGGTTTGGTATCTGATAAATTGTATTTAGAGCCATCAAGCAATGTAATATTAGTCATATTAATTGGACCTTTATTTAAATCAGAGCTTTTGTATAAACTAATTCCATTAGCAAAAATAGTAATAAATATTATAAATATAGCAATCTCTTTAATATAGTGTTTTAGTTTTTCTTTCATATCTATCCATATATTTTATTTGTATAATTATAGTCAATAATATATTTTCTATTTTCTGTATAATGAGTTATAATAGATAAATGTAATAAAAAGGGAACAAATGAATAGCATAAGGGATGTAATTAAACGTATTAAAGATTCTGGCTATTTTGATGCATGGAAAGAGATTCTTCTTGATGTTAATGTTATAGATGAATGGACATACCTACTAAAAAATGAAGATTCTGATGAACTATACAATAAGCTTGGTGAAAAATTACATAAAAAAAACATCCCCTATGTGATTGTAAGTGAGTATATAGATGAATTTTTTAGATTTTATAAAAGTTCTCATGATAATCATGAGATAAAAAATAGGATAGCTCAGGCATACTTAAATGAAAAATTAAAATTCGATATTCATTTAATTGAGATGGAGATTGATAAAAAATTATCAATTTCATTAGAACCTAAAAGAGATTTGATTAATGCTCATCTTAGATGGATGCAAAACCTTATTACAAGCATTATACGTGAACCTAAGTTTTTTGAACTTGATCCAAGAAAATGTTTTGTTGGTAGATGGATTATTGAAGATGATATTAAACAATCTCATCCAAAAATAGATAAGCTACATACTAACCTTCATTCAATGGCTAATAGTGCTATAAGAATGTATAATCGCCATGATTATGCTTACTTTTTACTTTTGTATTTAGATATATTAATGTCATCATATCAAATTAGAGATATTATAATGCATATATATTTTTCAAAAAGATTAACTTCTATTTATGAAGACCCACTTACTAGACATGGAAATTATTTTCAACTTAGATATGATATTGAGCATGATGTTCATCCAAATACTCTTTTAATATTAAATATAAAAGAGTTTAGTAAAATCAACTTACTCTATGGTCACGATTCTGGCGATAAGGTTATTCAAGAGGTTTTAGAATTTATTTTAGAATGTAAAAATCTAATTGAAATATACCGTATCTATGGGGATGAATTTGCTATTCTTTTACCAATAGTAGATAATCAAAATATAGTAAAAAACTTAAAAAATAGATTAGAAGAGAAAGTATTTCATATTAAAGAAGATGAGATAACATTATCCTTTTATGGTAGTTATGCTACTGCGTCACATGATGCCTTAGAAAAATGTGAATATGGTTTAATGTTGTCTAAGGCAAATTATGGAGAAATTAGTAATGTAGATGTAATTAGTGATGATGTTTTAAAAAAATACGCAGATAATATTACTATATCGCAAGAGTTAAGATTAGCATTTATGGATGATAGAATAATTCCATACTTTCAGCCAATATACAATATTAAAACTAAAAAAATTACTAAATACGAAGTATTAATGAGAGTAAAAGATATACATTCTAATATACTTTCCCCTTACCAATTTTTAGATGTATTGCAGGATATGCATATTTATCCAGAGGTAACTAAGTTAATTATTAAAAAATCTTTTGAAGTGTTTATTAATAATGATTTAGAATTTTCTATAAATTTATCATTTGCAGATATAATCAACCTTGATACAGAAGCCTTTATTATTGCGATTATAAAACAATATCCTGATGCAGCTAAACGTTGTACATTTGAGCTTTTAGAGAATGAAGCTATACACAATCATGAAGAAGTGAGTGAATTTTTTGATTTACTTCATTCTTACGGGGTGAAAATAGCACTTGATGATTTTGGTGTAGGGTATTCAAATTATGAAACAATTTTTAAATTTGATATTGATTATATAAAAATAGATGGCTCATTAACAGAATCTATTTTAACAAGTGATCGTTCTTTAGTGTTGATTGAATCTATAATTACAGTTGCTAGAAAGTTAAATGCAAAACTGATAGTGGAGTTTGTAAGTTCTGAAGAGATTTTTAATGTTATGAGTAAGATGGATATAGATTATATTCAAGGATATCATATAGGTAAGCCAAAAAGTAGCTTACTCTAAATGAATATCATGAGATAGAGTTACTCTATCTCAGCATCTATTACGTCGTCTTCTTCTTTTTTCTTTTTTGCATCAGCTTCTGCTTTTTCTGGGTTTTCTTTTTGTTTATACATTTCTTCAGCCATTTTATGCGCTGATTCAGTTAGTGCTTTTACTTTTTCTTCAATAGTCTCTTTAGTAGCAGACTCATCTTTTAAAGTATCTTTTAACTCAGTAATAGCTGTTTCAATTTTTGCTTTTTCTTCAGCTTCTAGTTTGTCACCCATCTCTTCTACTGATTTTTCAGTTTGAGCGATTAGAGCGTCAGCTTGGTTACGTAAATCTACTAATGCTTTTCTTTCTTCATCAGCAACTTTATTTTCTTCAGCATCTTGAACCATTTTGTTAATCTCTTCTTCACTTAGTCCAGATGATCCTGAAATTGTGATTGACTGAGATTTACCAGTACCTTTATCAGTCGAAGAAACAGTTAAGATACCATTTGCATCAATGTCAAAAGTTACTTCGATTTGAGGTACACCTCTTGGTGCTGCTGGAATATCTCCAAGCTCAAATAAACCTAACGATTTGTTATCTTTAGCAAACTCACGCTCACCTTGACCAACAGAAATAGATACAGCTGGTTGGTTGTCTTCAGCTGTTGAGAAAACTTGAGATTTTTTAACAGGAATTGTAGTTCCTTTTTCAATAATCTTCGTCATAACTCCACCTAGTGTTTCGATTCCAAGAGAAAGAGGTGTAACATCAAGAAGTAGAACATCTTTAACATCTCCACGTAAAACACCACCTTGAATAGCAGCACCAGCAGCAACAACTTCATCAGGGTTAACACCTTTGTTTAAGTCTTTTCCACCGAAGAATTTAGAAACAGCTTCTTGTGCCATAGGAACACGAGTAGATCCACCAACCATGATAATTTCTTTGATTTCATTGTTATCTAAATCTGATTCATTCATTGCAGTTTTAATATGATCAATAGTTTCTTCAACTAAATCAGAAATCATAGCTTCAAATTTAGCACGCGTAAGTTTTACAACTAAATGCTGTGGTCCAGCTTCTGTCATAGTGATAAATGGTAAGTTAATTTCAGTCTCAGTCGCTGAACTTAACTCTTTTTTTGCATTCTCAGCAGCATCTTTAAGACGTTGAAGAGCCATTTTATCATTTTTAAGCTCAATCCCGTGAGATGATTTAAACTCATCATTTAACATATCAACGATTTTATTATCAAAATCATCTCCACCTAAAAATGCATTACCATCTGTTGAAAGAACTTCAAATGTACCATCAGAGATTTCTAAAACAGTAACATCAAATGTTCCACCACCAAGATCGTAAACAAGTACATTTTCTTCAGTTTTTGAATCAAGACCATAAGCAAGTGCAGATGCCGTTGGCTCGTTGATAATACGAAGAACATTAAGACCAGCGATAGTACCAGCGTCTTTTGTTGCTTTACGTTGAGAGTCATTAAAGTAAGCAGGAACTGTAATAACAGCGTCAGTTACAGTTGAGCCTAAATATGCTTCGGCATCTTCTTTTAGTTTTACAAGAATTTTTGCTGAAATTTCTTGTGGTGTATAAATTTTACCAGCAACATCAACACAAGCAGCACCATCTTTATCTACAATGTTATACGTTACTTTATCGTGTGCAGCTTTCGCATTTTCTTCATTCATCATAAGACCCATGATTCTTTTGATTGAAGAGATTGTTTTCTCAGGGTTTGTAATAGCTTGACGTTTTGCAGGGTCTCCAATTAGAACATCACCTTTATCTGTAAATGCTACAACTGATGGAGTTGTATTTTTACCTTCAGCATTAGGGATGATTTTCGCTTCACCACCCTCATAAACTGCAACACATGAATTTGTTGTTCCTAAATCTATACCAATAACTTTTGACATATTAATTCCTTTTTTTATTTATTTTAAATTTGTTTTCTCGTTCCCACGCTTTGCTTGGGAATGACTACTGTTGTTTTATATGTATTCCCAAGTACAACTTGGGAACGAGTTTTTATAACTAATTTGCTACTATAACCATTGCTTCACGTAGTGGGCGGCTTTTATATTTATAACCTGTTTGAAAAGTTTGTACGATTTGTCCTGATTCTACTGTGTCACTATCCATTGCTTGGATTGCGTTGTGAATATTTGGATCAAATGGTTCATCATGTGATACTAAAGTTACACCATGTTTTTCGAGTTGTGTAAGAAGAGACTTATGTGTAAGCTCAATTCCCTCTTTTAACTTATCAAAAAGTTCTGCCTTATCTGCATCGCCTTCTACTGACTTCATTGCACCATCAAGTGCATCTAATACTGGAATCATATCTTTTGCAAATTTTTCATTTGCATATTCAACAGCAGTATATTTTTCTCTCTCTAATCTTTTTTTGATGTTATCAAAATCAGCATGAACTCTAGCATATTTGTCTTTTAATGCTATAAGCTCAGTTTGTAAAAGATCAAACTCATTTTCTACAGCTTCTGCATCCGCATCAGCTTCTTCATTTGTAACATCTACTTCCTCTTCATTTATTTGAGGTTCATTTTCTATTTCTTCTTTAGACATAGTGGTTAATTTACTCCTTGTTTTTCAAAAGATAGGCATATTATACATATTGAGTGTAATAATGTCAAGTATAGTCTTAGTTAATGTATGCATATAAGTTTAGTCTAAGTGTATCAAGCATTAGAAATAATGATATATTTAACAATTAATCAAATTTGTTGTATTATTACAAAATATATTGACGGAGTTTCATATGAAAATTTTAGTATGGTTTTTAGTATTGGTTATGATGATTGCTGGTGGAGTATATTTTGTTGCTTTTACTGCAAAAGGAAACTCTATAGTACAGCCAATGGTGCAAGAAAAGATTAATGCATCTTCAGATCTTAATGCAAAGATAAGTACTTTTGTTTTAAGAATGAGTGAATTTGAAATATTTATTGAGCTTGATGCAGACAATACAATTTATGCAAAAGGAACGTATAATTTATTTTCGCAGTCATTTGATGCTATTTATAACATCAAATTGAAAAAATTAGAAAATTTAGAAAAACTTACAAAGAAACCATTAAAAGGTCCATTTAATACAGATGGTACAGCCCAGGGAGACCTTTCTTTTATGGAGATAGATGGGGTAAGTGATATTGCTTTAAGTCAAACTTCGTACCATGTAGAATTAACAGATTTAAACCCTACTTCAATTATCGCAAATATTAAAAATGCTGATTTAGTTACTCTTTTGGAGTTAGTAGGAGAAAAACCTTATGCTAAAGCAAAGTTAGATATTGATGTTAACTTTAAAAATATTACACCGCATGAGCTAGATGGAGATATACTTTTAGTAACAAAAAATGGAAAGCTTAATACTGCTCTTATGAACAAAGAGCTTGACCTTAATATTCCTAAAACAAATTTTACAATGAAGTTGGATGCAAAACTTAAAGGTGATGATGTAGATTATACATATACTTTAAAATCTACACTTGCAAAAATTACTTCAAATGGAATCGTAACTCCACAACCATTAAAACTTAATCTTAAGTACAATATTGATGTAAAAGAATTAGCTATTCTTCAACCTATTACAAAGGCAGATATTCGTGGTCCTTTAAACCTTCATGGAACCGTAAAGGGAAACAAAGAACTTCTAACTATAAATGGGATGAGTGATGTTGCCGCGTCGGACACAGTTTTTAGTGTTATTTTAAAAGACTTCAAGGCATCTTCGCTTGAAGCTACAATTAAAAATCTGCAAGTGCAAAAAGCATTGTATATGGCAAAACAACCACATTATGCAGATGGACTTTTTGACTTGAATGCTAAAATTAGTGATCTTAGAAAAGGAAATTTAAAAGGTACGGTTATTACAAACATTAAAGATGGTGTAGCTAATTCAAAATATATAACAAAAGAAAATAAATTTAAAACACCTATGCCAAAGACAAAATTTTCTCTTAATTCATATACTATTTTAGATGGAGATTTCGCAGATACAAAGCTTGACCTAGAATCAACATTAGCACATATTGATATAGAGCAGGCGAGATATAACTTAAAAGACAAGTCTCTTGAGACTGACTATACAGTTAATGTTCCTAACCTTAATAAACTTTACTTTGTTCTTGAGAGACGCATAAAAGGCTCCCTTAAAGCTGAGGGAACAGTGAAAAAAGCTAAAGACTTAGTTGTAACACTTCATTCAAAGATTGCTGGTGGAAAGCTAGATATCAAGCTTTTTAATGATGACTTGACAGCAGATGTAAAGTCAATTCAGACGATTGATGCTATGAATATGTTTGCATACCCCCCTGTATTTAGATCTGCTATAAATGGGGTACTTAACTATAATACAAAAGAGAAAGTTGGTAAATTTAGAGGTGATTTAGTAGAGGGTAGGTTTGAAGATAATACAGCTTTTACTCTTGTTAAGCAGTATGCTGGTATAGATATGTATAAACAAAAATTTAAAGGTATGGTGAGTGCAGATATAAATAAAGAAGTAGTTTTTGCTTCATTTGATTTAAGATCAAATACTTCTTCTATTAAAACCGTAAACACAAAGATTAACTCGCATACAAATCAGATAAAATCTAAGATAGTGATAGTAGCAAATAACAATCCTATAACAGTCCTTTTAAGTGGAAATAAAAGTGCGCCTAAGGTAACAGTAGATGCAGAAGATATTGTTAAAGAACAGATAAAAAAAGAAGCTACAAAACAGATAGGTAATTTTTTACAAAAATTATTTTAGAGCAGAATCGGCTAAGGTTAAACAAAAAAGGACATTCTTTTTGTTTAATTTCATTACGTCAATAGCTTGCGTTAGGGTACTCCCCGTTGTGATAATGTCATCTACAAGAATCACATTATCTTCATTGAATTTTTTTATTATAAATTTTCTAGGATTAAGTAGTCTAAAACTTTTGTCTTTTCCTGAATATGAGACACTATTTTGTGCTCGTAGTATGTTGTATATAGGTTTAATAGAACTACTTTGAAGTGCCTTATTTAAGAGTGCAGTGTGTGCATAGCCTGATTCTATAGTATCATCAATTCCAATAGAAACTACGTCTCCGCCAAAGTTAAAGTCATCAGAAAACTTCTTGAAACTATTACGTGCAAGAATTGTGTATATATAGAAACCTAAGTCTGTATGTTTTGTGTGAAGGAGCTCTTTAATATCTTGGTATTTATAAAAAGAGATAACTTCGATATTTTGAATTTTTCGTTTATAAAGAGAAGGAGTTAAAAAGGTTTCTTGACAGGTTTTGCATATATGCAAAAGTGACAAACTTTCGCATAATAGACACTTCATAAAGTGTATTTAGTCCATTTTAAGAACGGACATAAATGCTTCTTGAGGAAGTTGAACTTTCCCTATAGACTTCATACGCTTTTTACCAGCTTTTTGTTTTTCTAGTAGTTTTCTTTTACGAGTAATATCACCACCATAACATTTAGCAGTAACATTCTTACCCATAGATTTTACAGTTTCTCTAGCGATAATCTGAGAACCTAAAGATGCCTGAACAGCAACTTCAAAAAGTTGTCTAGGGATTTGTTCTTTCATATTTTTAACTAAAATACGACCACGAGAAAGAGCCTGATTACGAGGTACTACAATGCTGAGTGCATCTACTGCTTCTCCCGCTACTTTGATGTCAAGTTTAACAAGATCTCCAACTTTGAAATCGATTGGTTCATAATCAAATGATGCATAACCCTTTGAAATACTTTTTAGAGTATCGTAAAAGTCCATCACTATCTCATTCATAGGGACTTCATATTCAAGCATAACTCTATCTTCATTGAGGTAAGTCATCTTAGTTTGCGTTCCACGCTTATTTATGAGAAGTGTTATGATATTTCCAAGGTACTCTGCTGGCGTAATAACCGTAGCTCTCACATAAGGTTCTTCTATTCTGTCAATTCTATTTACTTCTGGTAATTGAGAAGGATTTTGAACATTTACAAAATCACCATTACTTAGATAAACATTATAGATTACAGATGGAGCAGAAGCGATTAAGTCCAGATTAAATTCTCTCTCAAGACGCTCTTTGATAACTTCCATGTGAAGCATTCCAAGAAAACCAACACGAAAACCAAAACCAAGTGCTACTGATGTCTCAGGCTCATAAGATAAAGAACTATCATTAAGGCGTAGTTTATCAAGAGCATCTCGAAGATCTTCAAATTTATCTGTGTCTATAGGAAAAATTCCAGCAAATACAAATGGTTTAGCAGGTTCATATTTCCCAACAGGTTCGGCAGTTGGGTTTCTAACATCAGTAATTGTGTCGCCAACATTGATAACACTTACTTCTTTAAGACCTAGAACAACGATACCAATCTCGCCACACTCGATAGTGTTAGTCTTGATTTTT
>JAFLJZ010000051.1 GCA_022712775.1 Sulfurimonas sp. | reverse complement strand
CCAGAATCAGCAAGTACGTGAAACTCTTTACTTCCATCTCCACCGATAGCTCCAGAATCAGCATCAACAACTCTAAAGTCAAGTCCTAGTCTTGTAAATATTTTTTTATATGTAGCTTCCATAAGGTTAAATTCTCGAATCATATCTTCTTTAGATGCATGAAAAGAGTAACCATCTTTCATCAAAAATTCACGACCTCGTAAAAGACCATATCTCGGTCTTGCTTCATCACGAAATTTTGTATTAATTTGGTACAAGTTAAGTGGTAAATCTTTATAAGAGTTTACTCTATTTTTTACAAGCTCAACCATCGCTTCTTCATTTGTAGGACTTAGTACAAAATCATTTTGATGTCTATCGGAGATTCTAAGCATCTCTTTACCCATAGTCTCCGAACGACCACTTTTATCCCATAAAGAGATAGGGGTGACAAAACTAAGTTGTACTTCATTGCAACCAGCAAAATCCAGTTCCTCTTTTACGATTTTACGAATCTTTTCAAGTACAATTTTTCCCAAAGGTAAGAAATTGTATAACCCCGATCCTTGTTGGTTAATAAAACCACCTCGTACTAAAAACTGATGACTAGCTAAGGTGGCATCAGATGGCACTTCTTTTGTTGTTGGTATAAAAGCTCTACTTCTTCTCACTTGTTTCCTTTATAAATTCTGGTCTTTTTGTCTTATCTTTTTTTATACTTTGGGCAAAAATATGCATCATATTTGTAGTCATAGCATGACCTGTTTTATCCGTCCCATTCCTCATACTTAATGTCATATCATGTAAAAATCTTTTCAAGGCTTGTTCACACATTTTTTGAGCTTCTTTTTCATACTTACGAGGTATAAAACCTTTTTCAATTACACGCGATGTTTCTTCTGCAGCAGATTCGTATGCTTTTTTATAAATCTTTTTAATTACGGGTTCAATATCAAGTGTTGCAAGTGATTCAAAAAATGCAACAATTTCTCTTCCTATAATCCCCTGTGCTGCACGCGCTGCTTTTTCTCGTAGTCCAAGGTTTTCATCTCTAATTATTGTTAAATCATCTATCACAAAAAGTCTAATATCACCTCTATTAAAAGATTCTATATCTCTTGGAAGTGCTAAGTCAAACCAAAATCTTTCAAAATTAGATAATTTTACCATGTTGTATTTAATAATAGGCTCAGAAGCAGATGTAGCTGTAAATATAAAATGAAAATTATTTATAGCCTTTGACAGTTCTTCAAAATCCACTTGTTCTACCTTGTGCTCAAGGGCGAACTTTTGTGCTTTATGCTTGGTTCTATTCATAATAGACACATCACAACCAGCAGAAATAAGATGCTTAGCCGTAATTTCAGACATTTCACCAACACCAATCACAAGTGCTTTCTTTCCCTTTAAATCATCTACTAAAGACTTTAACTTTGAAACTGCTACACTTGCCATGGAAACAGGTTTAGCTGAAATGTCTGTTGCATTTCGTACCTTAGCTGCACAGGCAAAAGCACTTTTCATCGTGCGTGCTAGTTTCTTTCCACAGTATCCATTATCATGCGCAAATCGAAAAGCATCTTTTAATTGCCCCGCAATTTGTGTTTCACCAATAACCATAGAATCAAGTGAAGAAGCTACAGAAAAGATATGGTGAATTGCCGAACTATCATCAAATATATCTGCATGAATTTTAAGTTCTTCAACACTTAAACCTGCCCGTCTGCTTAATATAGAAAAGATATATTTTGTTGCCTCGGGCACATCATTACACGAACATAAAACTTCCATTCGATTACATGTAGAAATCAACATACACTCATTTATAAAAGAAGAATCATTTAATTTTTTTAAACAAGCATGCATATCACTATCATTAGGATATGACAATTTCTCACGTATATCCATACTTGAGTTTTTATGTGAAAAGCTTATGTTTAAATAATGCATCAATAACTTCTTTGAATCATAGTTTGGAGAATTGCGATAAGTGCTGAATCATCTTTTACGGCTTTCATTGCTTCGTTTGAGAGTTTTTGAGCAAGCGTAAAAGATTTTTCTATACATTTATGTTCATCCATCTTCGTTCTTATCCACGTTGCTTCACTCGCATCAAGCTTTTTGGCATGAGAATTTTGTAATCTTTTTTTATCCTCTTCATTTAGAACATGATAGAGATAAATATATGGCAGAGTACATTTTCCTTCTACAAAGTCATTCATAGTAGGCTTACCCATCGTTTCTTCATCAGATGTAATATCTAAAATATCATCTATAATCTGAAAAGAAAGTCCAAGATTTCTTCCATACACTCCATACTGCTCAGAATCTTTACCCACTAATAAGGCGGCAGCCATTGCAGAAGCTTCTATAAGCGTAGCAGTTTTAAGATAAAGCATATCAAGGTATTTATCTTCATCAAAGTTAAATTCGTATGCCATCTTTACATCCATCATTTCACCCTTAGAGAGTTCCGTAACAGACCGTGCAACTATACGCGCAACATCTTCATCAAAACAAACAAGCTCTGTAAAAGCCTTTGAATATAAAACATCACCAAGCATAACTGCCGTTTTGCTTCCATCTGTTGCATTTACTGAAGGCACACCTCTTCGTGTTAATGCCTCATCAATAACATCATCATGAAGTAAACTTGCGGCATGAATAAGTTCAACTATAGCCGCCAAAAGTGGTGCTTTTTCATGCTCAGGTGCAATTTTTAAAATTAGTTTTGCACGAAGTCGCTTTCCACCACTAAGCATTGCAAAAAGACGAGTCACCTCATCATAATCTATCTCTTTGATTAATCTTGCTATTTCGCTTTGGACTCTTTGCATACCTTTGAACTTACCTCTCTTTATTTATTTTTATAGATGTTCTAAACTAACTTCAGAATTTCTATCTGATAAAAACAATTGAAAAATTGCTTCATTTGTTTGGAAGTCGAACTCTTTAAACTTAATCAATAGATATGGTACATTATAATTACTCGCACCTCGTGTTAAAAGTTCTACGCGAAAGCTTTGATTTCTATGTCTAAGATAGAGTATATTTTGACCTACAGTTCTATCATAAGACCTAAAAACAACAAGACCACCATTTGTTGCATATAAAGTCCATCTAAACTTAAATAGTTTCACATTTTTACCAGATGATACAAGTATCTTTTTATGTACATCTTTTTTTAACTTTATCGTTACAATATCTTTATATTCATTTGCATTAAGTGTAGCAAATGAGAAAAAAATTAAAAGTATGATTGTTAAAATATTTTTATTCATAATTGCAGACATTATATCAAAGTTTATTTAACTATTTGTGTACCAACACCTTCAGAAGTAAAAAGCTCTAGTAGCATAGAATGCTCTAACCTTCCATCAATGATGTGTGCCTTATGTACACCCCCATCAATAGCCTCTAAACATGCATCTACCTTTGGTACCATTCCACCATGAATCGTACCGTCTTTCTTAAGTGCTTCAACTTCATCACGCGTTAGTGTGTCTAAAAGTTCTTTATCCTTGTTAAGCACACCTGAAGTATCAGTTAAAAATATAATTTTATTTGCACCTATTGCCTTAGCAACATACGAAGCACATAAATCAGCATTGATATTAAAACCTGGATGACCTAACTCTTCACCTGCAGCAATTGGAGCTATAACAGGTATAAACTTCTCTGCCATCAAGTTACATACAACTTCTGATTTTACACCTGTAATATTTCCAGTTAAACCCCATTTTTCAAAATCTTTTGCTTCTCCAGTGATAAAGTGTGCATCCTTACCGCTTATACCAATTGCTTTTGCGCCATGAGAATTTAAAAGAGACACTAAATCTTTGTTAATCTCTCCACTTAGGATCATCTCTGCTATTCGCATCGTCTCTTTTGTAGTAACACGCTGTCCATCAATAAACTTCGTCTCTATTTTAAGAGCATCTAACATTTCAGTTATTTTTGATCCACCACCATGAACAATAACAGGACGAATACCTACAAGATACATAAGCAAAATATCTTCAGCAAATTTTTCTTTTAACTGTGGTGATGTTTGTGCTGATCCACCGTATTTTATTACTACTATCTCTTTGTTAAACTCTTTGATAAATGGGAGGGCATCAAGGAGGGTTTTTACTGTTTGTGTTTTTTTTCGCACTATTACTTTCCTGTTATATATTCATTTATTGTTTCAAATACTTTTTCATCCACTTCAACATGTAAGTCTAATAAAGACAAGGGAAGTCCAAAAGACTGCACTTTGACAAAATCTTTATATGTTACTAGAAGAGAATCTGATTTATCTCTTTTTAAAACCGTTTCTAATTCATTTTTAACAAATGCATGATGGTCTTCAAAATATGTTTTACTAATCACACTAGGAAGAAATTCATCTAATCTTTGTGGTCTTGCTATTGCTGTTATAAGTGACATTTTATCACACTTGTCTTTAAGCTCTACTACTCTCTTAAAATCTACACCATCTTCAAGAATGATAGCCTCTTTAGTAGACCAAAGCTTTTCTCTAAAAGCACCAGCAGGTAGACATGCTTTATTGTGAGTTTTAACATCTATAAGTAAATCAAGTTTTTTAATATCATGCTTTGAATAGGCATCATCTAAAAATATAATTTTTGCACCCATCTCTTTTGCTTTTTTTATAGCTATTTTTCTATCTTCACTTACTATGACTATAGCAGAGCTTACTTTATGTGCATATATCATAGCCTCATCACCACTGGCTTGAACATCACATAAAATATTTTTAAAGTCTTTGACTACTACAAGACCTTGGCTCTCTCGTCCATACCCACGAAGGATAATTGCTACATTCTCGTATCGTAAAGCAAGCGCACTTGTAAGAGGTGTTTTTCCACTTCCCCCAACACTAAGATTTCCGATACTAATGATTGGCAGAGAAAAATCTTGGGAAGTTTTACTTTTAAAACGAAGAAACATTCCTGCGCAATACAACCAAGAAAAAGGTAAAAAGAAAAGAGAGATTATTTTTTGTATAAAGCTTGGGTTGTAGAAGTAGTCTTCAACCCAAAAGACGAAAGATTTTTTCAAGTTTTTATTAAACTCTCGAAGAAGCTATTTTCTTGATTTTATCACATACAAATTTAACGTCTTTATCACTCATACTTGAGTATATAGGTAAGGATAAAACTTGCTGGTATGCACGAAGTGCCACTGGAAAGTCATTTACACGGAGTGCATATTTAGACTTATAGTACGTAAGAAGGTGAAGAGGTATATAATGAAGTCCAGCTTCTATCCCCTCTTTTTTCAATTCTACTGCAAATGAATCACGATTCTTATCAATTTTTACAACATATAAAGAAAAAGGCTGCTCATCACCTGTTACAGTAGGTAGTGTAATGTGGTCTACTCCACCTAAGGCTTTGTTATACATTTGTGCAATCTCTTTTTGTCGTGCAATTGTAGAATCTTGTTCTGAGAGTTGTGCACGGATATATGCAGCATTGAGTTCACTTAAACAGTAATCATTTCCAATATCTACAACCTCATAAATATATTCAAGCGCATCTTCATCTTGTATGATTCCGTGATTATGTAAGAGTCTTGCTCGCTCCATAACCTCTTCATCATTTGTAACCATCATCCCACCATTACATACATTTTTCTTTAGATGTGAAGAAAAATCAAAACAAGTAATATCTGCACCCGTTGAACCAATTTTACTACCTTTATAAGTAGCACCTAAAGCATCACAGGCATCTTCAACAATTTTAACATCATAAATTTTTGCCATAGAATATAATCTATCTAAATCAACAGTATTTCCAGCTATATGCGTAACAATTACAGCCTTTAACTTTTTAGATTGGTTGTCTTGGAGATAGTTTTCAAGTAAGTCTAGGTTAATGTTATATGTATCTGAATCTATATCTATAAAAATAGGTTCTGCATCAAAATGACGAACTACTTCTGGAACATTCGGGTGTGCATTTACAGAACATACTACCTTATCTCCACGTTTAAGATCAAAGGCAAGCATAGCGAGGTGAAGAGCATCTGTCCCATGAGAAGTTGATAATGCATACTCCGCGCCAACATACGATGCAAATTCACTCTCTAATTCTTCCACTTGGTTAATATCTTCACCATCTAAGACATCGCTTACACTTGAGTGTGTTTCTCGTCCATTTTCAAATTTACTAAACGGTATTTTTATTTTCATTTCTTTTTCCTCGTACCTAAAGTCTTATATCTCTTGGATAATTAAAATCATGATTCACTGTTCTTGATGTTAATTTCGCAATCACTGGCATTTTTCTCTTAAAATGGTTTCGAAATATTCGCTCAATTATCATATCAAGCATTTTTTCATCTGTCCCAGATTCTACTATTCTCTCTCGAGAAAGTCTCTCTTCAACATAAAGTTTCATAACCTTATCTAATTGTGCATAAGTATACCCTAAATCCGCTTCATCACTTTGTCCATCCCATAAGTCAGCAGATGGTGGTTTTTCAATTATACACTTACTAACGCCTAAGTACTCTGCTAATTCAAAAACTTCACTCTTATATAAGTCCCCTATGGGATTAATAGCACTTGATAAATCTCCATAAAGTGTCCCATATCCAAGCATAAGTTCACTTTTATTACTTGTTCCTAAAACAAGAGCATTCTCTCTCGCAGAAATATCAAAAAGGGTAGACATTCGCATTCGTGAAGAGAAATTACCTTTTCGTAGGTTGTTCATATCTGGATTTAATTTTTCATAGGCTTGAAGCATTGGTTCTATAGACGCTGTCTCTGAGCGAAGATTAAAATCTCTACATAACTCATCCGCATCATCTAGTGAGCTTTGTGAAGAATACTGTGAGGGCATTTTTACACATAATAAATCATCTCCAAAGACTCTCACGGCTAAAACTGCAACTACAGCAGAATCAAGTCCACCACTTAGTCCTATGACCACTTTTTGTATACCCGTTTTGCGAACTTCATTATCTAAAAAATGTTCCAAGTAGTCTGTTATTTGTGAATATTTACTCATGAAATTATTATATCACAGGTTTGTAACAAAAACTGTGTATTATTGTTAATGTATTATACGAAGGATATATATGGCTACTTATATAAGCGATGGGAAAAAACTGATAAATGTTGAATACGACGTAGTACCACAAATAAATGATTATGTTGATGGAATGATGGTTATATCTACGGATAAAAGAGCTGATGGTGAATATGCAATATTTTTACAAAACCTTAATGGCACAGTTTCATGTTATGTCCTCAATGAAGTTTTCATTATCGGAAATGTGAGTGGATTTGAAAATCTTATTAAGGCTATTGAAGCTTGGAGAGATGACGAGATTTAATATCCCGTCATTTTTGGAAAGATAGTGCAGAAAACCTTACTATTCTTTTATTATCTATTTTAAGTGCAATAAGTTATTATATTATGTTTTAACTC
>JAFLJZ010000261.1 GCA_022712775.1 Sulfurimonas sp. | reverse complement strand
AATCTTTTTTCTAATCGTTTATCTTTAAACTTACAGGTTGATAATTCTTTTTCAAGCCAGTTTAATATCTCCATTTGAGATCATTTCTTCGTTAGTGATATAAAAGTATTTGATCACATATTGATCTGCAATGCACTAAATATTTGTGGGTAATTGAATGTTTCGCTAGACGCTTACTCTTTAGGTAAGCCTGGTCCATTATCGTTCACTTTTATTCTTAATTTTTCTTCGCCAATAAATTCATAACTGATATTTACAGTGCTATTTTCAGGACTAAATTTAAAGGTATTATCAAGATAGCAATTTAGTATTCTAGTGAGTATGTTTGCATCTACCGGAATCTTAACATCGGCATTTGAGATTTTATCAACGGAAAAATTAATCTTGAGACTTTCAGCTTTAGTATTATTTTTCTTATGAATTTCATTCAGTAAATCCTCAACTGAAACTGATTTAATATTAATTTGAATATCATCGAGATTAGCCATATTTAGAGAAGCCTCTACCAATTCCAACATTGCGTGACCGGCATCATAAATTTGTTTTATATTGCTAATGTTAACCGTCTTGCTACTGCCTTTTGCTACCTCCATTGTCATTAACTCCGAATATCCAATAATTGCATTTAATGGCGTACGAAATTCATGGCTGACACTCGATAAGAAATCATTTTTTGAGTTGTTGGCTGCAACTAGCTTTAGATTGTTTGAAATTAATTCTTGTTTATGACGGTATAATTTTCTATACATATAGTTGAAGCTATCTGCCAATCTTTGTAATTCATCCGCGCCATCTATTTGAATATCAGAATCAATTTGTTCATCCGCAATTTTATGAGCCGCATGATCTAGCTCTATCAAAGGTTGAGAAATCTCCAATGCCTTTCGCCTCGCTAAGTAAACCGATAACCAAAGAAGAAATATTAAAGATATGAATAGACCTAATAAGACTGCATTACTAATAAAAACTAGTTTTTTAGATTCGTAAACAACTTGCTGGTTTATCCTACTATCTATCACACTCAATGAATTAAAAATGTTTCCGCTAAGTGGAATTAACTCATTTTTGATTCGATATAAGCCGCGGTTCCACCGTGGAGATTTCCTTATTTTTGATGCAACCACCACCAATGCCTTATAGCGTACAAAATACCTAAAAAAACTTTCGATTCTTAGTTTGTTTTCTTCTGTCATCACCGAATCATACTGTTCTAGCTGTTTTAATTTTCGCTCAACTTCTTCTATATGATACTGATATTTGTTGATGCTTATCGATTTTCCAAAAGCGACAAACTCAACAATATTGCTATCGGCAAGGCTAAAGAACCCCCTAATATCGGCAGCAATTGAAATTGTTTTTATAGTCCCTGACGGAGCCTTACCTTCTGGATGAGCTATTGTATGGATGAAATTAGATATTTCGCTATAGGCAAGATCCTTTAAATCAGATATTTTTCGTGTATAAAGATCTTTTGCCGCCTCATTTCCGGGTAATTGAGCTTCATCCTCAACAACCCATTGTTTAAACTCTAACATCTGAGAGATCCCCACGAATTTAAGTCATATCACTGACTTTTTGACTAAATTCGTGGGGATCTCTCAGGTTTCACATATTACTTAGCTAAACTTCAAACCAAATAAAGGGCGTACCCATCTCCAACGCCTTATCAAATATTCATTGATTAATAAACAACCCAAAAATGTTGCTAATGTTAACCCTATAAATTCACTATATACAGATAGTCCTTGTCTTGTTAGCCAATAACCAATCATAACAATTAACGTTTGATGCAAGATATACCAAGGAAATACGGCTTCTGTCATATATGACAGTGCTTTACTGGGTTTATTTAGCCATCGCTGAGCGGCGGCCAGCAAAAGAACAATTGAAAACCACGCATAAGCTGTTTTTCTAATCAGTTCTGAGTAGTGCTCTATAATAGAGAAACTATGTGACCAATAATTTTGACTTTCTAAATACCATACCGTTGAAGCTACGCTTGAAACACACAAAACCATCAGCATAGCGGGAATCAGCGCCTTATTGATCGCTTGCCAAAAACTTTTGTCTTTAGCGATTAAAAACCCTAAAAGAAAAATACTAAAATACAACTGATGATTTGCCCAATCACCAATAAGCGCATGTGTCGATGGGTAAATTGGTTTCAATACTAAACGAAAAACTAAAAAAGGAATTATTGGAATCAGCATGACAAGTATCACACCAAAAGGGTTATCAAGGCACTTAGCCATTGCTTTCCCACCAAGACCATTCATAAAATGAGACAAAGGACGGGCTATTGGAATTAGTATTAAAGTATAAACGAACAAATAAACCACATACCAGAGGTGATTCCAGGTTGGAATCATTATCGAATGTTTATCTAGACTACCGGCTAAGTATTCTGGATAAAACTCCCAAAAACCCGAAGTTATTTCTCCCTTTTCTAATAATTCAAGCCAAGACTGTGGAGCAATAATGGTGTGAATACAAAACAATATGGGGACGAGAAGGATAATCGATCGAGTGAGAGTAAATTTAATTAATGGTTGCTTGTCAATAGCAAACCTTATCGCAATGCCAGAAATTAAAAATAATAACGCGAGACGCCAAGGATTTATCAACTTCATAATAGGTTCAATTGTATCACTAGCATGTACGCTTTTTACATGATATCCCCAAGTCGTATAAAACATTCCAATATGATAAAAAACAAGTAAAGCAAATACGAACACTCGTAACCAATCTAAATCGTATCTTCTACCTAAATTAATTCCTTGTTCCATTTAAAACTCCATTTATTATTTTAGCTGCGGTTTAATTTGAGTGAAGTCACTTGTAGTTAATTATCTACCCGTTCAACACGAAAGCTGTAACAACCATAGGCTGCATATCTTGCTAATACAAAGCTAACATTTTCATCGGCAAAAAATTCCTTTAAAACTAATTCTGCTTCGTCAGGATTGGTTAATTTCGCATCCAGTATACGCTCATCTTTGTTGTAAGCTTTTAGTACGAATGTATGTCCTAAGTAATCTTGTTCAGATCCAGTAGGTAAAGGTAATTTCGACTCTTCAAATTTTTCGTTATTCGATTTTTCAAGAACAAAAACGGGGCCGTATTCTTTATAGGGGCTTGATTTTGTAAATGGACAATAGCTCGCCAATATTAATTTTTCATTAAATCTAGCGCCACGAAGTACATCTCTACATGGTTCGCCACCTTTAGCAAATAGAACTTCTACTGGTTGATTTTGATCATCAATTCCTGCATTTCTAACCTTATGCAAAAAATCTTCTCTTAACGGTACTATTCGATATTCCATTTCTAACCTACAGTTTTATTGAAATCAGAGTAATATTTAAATTCGATTATATTTCCACTTGGATCTTTGACTATAAATTTGCCCGATTCATCTTCTTTGTCTTGATTTTTTATCTTAGGCGATAAAATAACTTCTATATTTTTACCTTCACATTTTTGTATGACATTTAACCATTCTTTTTTATTTAAAATTGGACCGAAATGATTAATTTTAAATGCCGGATTTGTTTCAGACGCTTGATGGATTGTTAGTTGATGACCAAAAAACAATATATCAAACCAAGTTTCATTATCTCGACCGATTGAACAAACCAAAACTCCAATATAAAAAGATCGTGCGATTTCCTTATCTTGCACAACAAAAGATAAATGAAAAGGACGAATCATAATTCTTTATTCTTATATGATGGAAATACATAGCGCTTCAAACAGTATTGAAATGGACTTACCTTGTTATCAGCCAGCTTCAAGATTCTCTCCACAAAAAGGACAGTAGCTTATTTTCACAGATGACAGATTCATCAGCTCTCCAGCTTCCCCATCAGCAACGTCAGACTCATTCGCAAGCCAAATGCTAAAAAACTCCCAGCCCTGCTTAGAACCCGCCTCATCTAATTCGATACGTAAAATGCGAAGGTGTTCCGGTAGGTTGTTTTCTTGGCAGTTATGCGTTGCAAGAATTTCACATCCACACTCTTCTTCTAATTCTTTATTGGTAAATCCCATCTTTATATCAATAGCCTCAATTATTTTAGTTATCTAACAGATAATACTAAAAGCAGACGTGCGGTTTTTTGCAGCGTCTGCCTTATCTAATTTTGTGTCTTGATGTTAGAAGACAAATTGAGGAACCTTATTCTTCAATATGTCTATCAATTTTTCATCCATATATTCATAATTATCAGGGATTCCAAGACAGATTATTTTCTGATTCTTAATTTGTTCTCTGAATTTCTGTTTAAGTTTATTTTTGTGAGCTTGTTCCATCACAAAGATATATTCTGCCCACTCAACATCTTCGGTACTAATATAAATTTCTGCACCATTATTAAATCCCGCAGATCTTACTTCCCATCCTTCAATATCACAGAACACAGCTTCTGCCGTTGGGCTTCTTAACTTATTTTGGCTACATAGGAAAAGTATTTTTTTCATTGCTT
>JAFLJZ010000050.1 GCA_022712775.1 Sulfurimonas sp. | reverse complement strand
TTTTAAACCTTTGTCATGATCCAAAAAAAGCGGCAGAAGTTACGATTCAACCTCTTGATATTGTTGGTGTTGATGCAGCGATTCTTTTTAGTGATATTCTTGTTATTCCTGATGAAATGGGTATGGATTTAGGATTTTTCGTAGGGGAAGGTCCTAAGTTTTCTGATCCTATAAAGTCACAAGCTGACTTAGATAGACTTACTAAAGGTAAGGATGCTGCCGATAGACTTACTTATGTTTATGATACGATTAAACTTCTTCGTACGCAACTAGATGAACGTGGTGATGAAACTGCACTTATCGGTTTTTGTGGTGCTCCTTGGACACTTGCTACATACATGATAGAAGGTCAAGGAACAAAAACATATAATATTTGTAAAAAGATGATGTATTCAAATCCTGAACTTCTTCATAACATCCTTCATGAAGTAACGCAAGTTGTAAAATACTATATGGAACAACAGATAGAATCAGGAATAGATGTAGTTCAGATTTTTGATAGTTGGGCAGCTGCGATTGAAACAGATATGTACGATGAGTTTTCTTGGAAATATATGGTAGAGATTGCTGATTATTTAAAATCAAAACATCCTAATGTTCCTATCATCATGTTTCCTAAAGGGATTCCTGCATTTTATGACAAAGTGTATGGAAACTTCGATGTCTTTGGTGTTGATTGGGCTACTCCAATGGAACTTGCGAAAGAGAAGTTAGGTGACAAATACGTTCTTCAAGGAAACATGGAACCATGCCGTTTATACTCGCAAGAGATGACAACTAAGTCTGTAGAAAATATTCATAAAATTATGGGTGGAAAAAGACATATTTTTAACCTTGGTCATGGAATCTTACCTGATGTTCCAGTTGAAAATGCAAAACACTTTGTAAGCGAATGCCAACGTGTCAGCGGAAAAAAATAATATAATCTTTGGACCTATAAACTCACGCCGTTTTGGTATTAGTTTAGGGGTTGACCTCTCTCCCTTTGTTAAACAATGTAACTTTGATTGTCTCTACTGCGAACTCGCACCTATGCTAACGGTAGATTCTCAATCTGTTGTAGTGGAAGTAAAAACAATTATAAAAGAGCTAAAAAAACATCTCAATGAAAAAGTAGATGTCATAACGCTTACTGCAAATGGTGAGCCTACGCTTTACCAGAATCTTTCAGAACTTATAGATGAAATAAATAAAATTAAAAATAAAACACAAACTTTGATTCTAACAAATAGTGCAACCTTGATAGATTCTAGAGTATTTAATTCTTTACTAAAATTAGACCAAGTAAAACTTTCACTTGATGCAATAAGCCCAGATATATTTAAAAAGATAGATAGACCGCATGAGAGTATTAAAATAGAAGATGTAGTGGGTAAAGTAAAAGAGTTTGCAAAAATCTATAAAGGTAAGTTGTTTATAGAGATACTCTTTGTCTATGGCTTAAATGATACCAAAGAAGAGATAGCGAAACTTAATGATGTTTTACTTGACATTGAGTGTGAGAGAATAGACCTGGGTACAATAGATAGACCACCTGCTTATCCAGTAGTAGGAATCTCCTATAAAGAGCTTTTTGAGGCATCTAAGATGTTTGATAGTACTTTACCCATACATATCGCTTCAAGAGTACATGCTGAGCCAAATAATGCATACTATAGTGATGAAGAGATACTTAACACACTTGATAAGCGACCATTAACACAGGATGATATTTCACTACTCTTAGACAATGACTCGCAGGGTCGATTAAATGTTTTGATACAAAAGAGTAAAGTAGTGAAAAAAATAGTAGGAAATCTAGAGTTTTTAGTCCCTCATGACAACCTCAAAAGAAAACTTAAAAAGTAGTAAAAACTCTTGACTTTAGCACGTCTATAAAGTATAATTTCGCCATATAAGTCCTCATCGGTGCTGAAGCACATCGACTGTGGTTCCAAAGCTAAAAAAGTAAAGAAATTTACTTTTTCTTAACGCTTCTCACATTCCGGATTAGCTCAGCGGTAGAGTAGGTGACTGTTAATCACTTGGTCGTAGGTTCGAATCCTACATCCGGAGCCATACTCCAACAAACCCCTAAGACATGAACTTTAAAACACTTTTTACCTCAAATTTAAGTTTTCAAAAATAAATTTAATCCTTGTTAAGTCCGTGCGATAATTTTATTTTATTAAGTTTAGTAATGGGTAGTCTTCTATGGAAGAGCTAGAATTTTTTCAATATTTTTATCGAAATGTGTCTTAACTTCTAAACTCACTTTTGGAAATATTACTTTATGCTTATTGATGTGGCTACACTTTTCAGTACTGACTATGTAGAATAATAATTTAGAATTTATGCTGGAATTGAATGTTATTGTTACTCATTAACATCGTCAGAGATTGTACGTACAGTTCTACTAAGATCTGTTGTAACAGTGTTCGTTGTTGAAGTTAGTTCTTTAGAAATAGATTTAGTTGCTGAACTCATCTCTTCAGCAATAGATTTAGTAGCATCATTTAAATTTTCAGAGCTAGTATTGAATGATCTTCTTACATTTTTCGAAGTGCTATTCATAGCTGATTTTACATTTTTTGAAGTTTTTGTTACAGCAGTATTACTTTTATCGGATGTCTTATTGAATGAACGATTGACATTTTTAGAGAGTGATTTAGTTTTATCGCTAAGATCTCTATTTAGTCTATTTGTAGAACTACTCAATTTTTCTGAACCTGATACTACACCATCTTTAAACTCTTTAGTAGTTGAGATTGAGTTATCTTTTAACTTTGCGCTTGCTTTAGATATATTCTTTTTTGAATCCTTAGAGATTTCAATTGCACCATCTTTTAGTTCTGTAGATGCATCAAGCGTAGTTGATTCTACTTCTTCTATCGCAGTAATTGTACCATCTCTTAGCTCTCCAGAAAGCTCTATAACAGCCTCTTTAGAATCTTCACTTGCCTCAGTTGTAGCTTTTTCTGTGTCAAGAGATGCATCTACAGTAGCATCCACACTTGACTGAGTTGCCTTGTTCGTATCACTCGATATAGATGTTACAGCTTCTGTCATATCTTTAAATAATTTGTTAAAGCTAAAGTCTGCCCAGAGGTTAGTAGACAAAGACAATATAACTACTATGCTCATAATCATTTTTCTTTTCATCATTTTTCCTTATATATTATATTTATAATAAAATTGTATTTATGTTAGAGTAGAATTATAGCTATATAAATCTAGGTTTTAATTAAATAATATAATTTACACAAAGAGTACACATTAAAGGCATATAATACTTCTATGTGAAGGAAGTAAGATTATGGATAATAAACCTTATCTCAGATGGATAACACTTTTCTTAACCTCAGGAACGCTTTTATGTTGTGCCTTACCTATTTTACTTGTTACATTAGGTTTGGGGTCCGTTGTTGCTGCTATGAGTTATAATCTACCAGGATTTTTATTTTTAGCAGAACATAAAATATGGACATTGAGTTTGTCTTTTATTTTCTTACTCTTTTTAGCATGGGTTGTATGGCGACCACAGCAAAACTGTCCTCTTGATCCTAAACTTTCTATAATTTGCCAAGCAACTAAAAAATGGAACAAACGTATTTTTATTCTTTCTATGATTATTTGGTTCATTGGATTCTTTACTAGTGTATTATTGTTACCATTAAGTAACTTATTAAATTTATAGGAGAAACTATTATGAAGATACTATTATTACTTTGTTTTTTTATATTATTATCTTTTCAATCGTCATTCTCTAGAACAATAGAGGTAGATGTCCACGGTATGACATGTTCTTTTTGTGTCAATGCTTTAGAAAAAAAGTTTAAACAAGAATCCTATGTGACTAAGGTAGAAGTAAGCCTAAAGCTAAAAAAACTACGTATTACAAGTGAAAGTGATACTATGCCCTCGCTTGAAGATGTAAAACAAGGAGTATTAGATTCTGGATTTACACCGATGAAGATAAATGTTCTAAAAGAGTAGGGAATTAATAATGAGAACAAGGTTCACTATTTTATTTATCATACTTTTGAGTTGTGTACCTACACTTTCTGCTATGGGATTACGTTCCTTTGTAGCACTCCCAGTTGATAAAGGTGGTTCTGTACTGCGTTTACAAAATATATATACAAACAATACAGATACCCTTATTACAAGTCTTGCATATGGTGTGGATTTAAAACAGACTTTATTACTCGGACTTCCCTATAGAATAAACCCTAGTGGAGATGATAAGCAAGGTGATTTATCTGTGCTTTATCGTTATATACTTATTCAAGATGATGTATTTGAAGGTACAGAGCGTTTTGCACTTTTAGGTGGTGCTATAGTTCCTGCAGAGGCTGATAGAGATTATGCCTTACAATTAGGATTTGTTTATACATATTTTCAAGATAGACATGAGATAGATATAGATGTCCTTTATAAAAATGGCTTTGCTGATAAACTAGATTCTGCCAATTATGATATTTCTTGGCAATACCGCTTACTTCCCAATGTGAGAGATGACTGGGGAATAACACAAGAGTTAAATTCAGTTCTTGAACTTAATGGTCGGTGGAATGAGCATAATACAATGACGCACCAACTCACACTTGGTCTTCAGTGGATACATGCAAGTTGGGTATTAGAACTTGGATTTGTAAAAGATTTAAATAATGCAAAAAAAGAAACATATATTGTAAGTACTAGATTTCATTTTTAAGATAAAATTATAAAGTTTAAGGAGTAGAGTATGTTTAATTGTTGCACTCCCCAACCAAAAGGTAAATTAGTATGTCCTAGATGTAATGAAAAAGCTAAGGGTGTTTTAGGAAAGACTTTAGAACATCTACTCACAAATAAAGCTAAGGAAAACTTATCTTGTTTTGATGGGTTTTACTACTGTAAAACATCATCTTGTGAAGTTGTTTATTTTAGAGGTAATGATGTACTAACTCAAAAAGACATGGGTGTTGTTGTTGGACTTAAAGATGGAGCGAATCCTGCAATTTTGTGTTATTGTTTTGATTGGAGTAAAGAGAGAATAAGAGAAGAACTTAAAGAAAGTACTGGGACTAGTGTACTTGAAGATATTAAAAGTAAGATGGAAAACCCAGGATGTTCTTGTGAGATACTTAACCCAAGTGGAGGTTGTTGTTTAGGCGATGTTACTAAGGCTATAAAAGAGATTAGGGATGAATAAAGCTTTATTCAAATTCTGCTATAATTTCATTTCAAAAAAATAGGACGAATAATGGAACTTCAAAGCAGTATTACTAGAGAAAACCTTAGACACTTGATGACTTTGTTTTATAAAAAAGCGATGAAAGATGAAGTGTTAGGCCCTTTTTTTATACATGAAATAGGTGATGATATTACAAGTCATGACTGGGTAGAACATATAGACCTTTTAGCGGATTTTTGGTTAGCTAAACTTTTAGGTGAAGATACATACATAGGAAACTTTATTGGTGCGCATATCAAGCTTCCTCATATTAATAGAGAAAGTTTTATGAGATGGGTGAAGCTCTTTTCAGAATCAGCTGATGAGGTATATGTTCCCAATATTTCTACGCGTTTCAAAGAAAAAGGACTACTCTTTTCTCAGCAGTTTATGCGTGAATTGAATATTTAGTCTACATAATTAATATAAAATGTTCGATATATCTTTTAACTCTATAGATAAAAGGATTTATCATGTTAGTTTATATTGATGACAGACAAGACGAAGAGTTAGATGATGATGGTTATGGATATGATTATGGTTGCGAAGAAGATTATGATTATGATGTGGAATCTGATACACAGTCATACGACTATGTTGAGAATGAAGATAGCTATTTTGATTAATATCTATTGAAGAAGGTAGACATTTTCATACTCACTTCTCTCTAAACAGTTACTTAGCTGAGATTCTTTTTCTTCAATATACTTATTCTTATCATTGAGACTTAGTGTAATATTTACATATTTATATGAAAATTGTGAACCACTATATTTAATTTCTGTGAAAGTACTTGTATAGACTAATCTAGATTTGGGAAGATATTTTTTTAGTTGTGAAACAAAAGATTTATTCTCTCTAATCTCTTTTTTTATGAAATAGATAAAAGAAAAGCTATTCTCATCATTTTTATGCCTTTTCAATAATGTCCAAAGTAGTTTATAGTTTCCTTCATTGATTTTATGAACAAGGGCTATTGTGGAAAGTTCTTTATAGGGACGCAGATAGTACTTTAGTTTAAAGTTTCTTATTGCTTTATCGTCGACATTATGCTGTGTAGAACTTAAGGAATTATCTTCATAAATATAAAGACTTCTATATACTGCTACTTCTTCATCAAACTTGCTTACATGAATCACGATTTTATATAAACATTGTTCTTCTTTACCTATACACTTTCTTAATACAGATAGAAAAGCTTTATTATCTAAAATACTTGGATAAAGGTCCATTAGGAAGGTATATCCATATATATTGTGCTTATATTGATTTATAAGTGTAGGCAAGGATGAGAAGTTATGCTTATTTATTTCTTGAATGTGTGATGAAATATCTATAGGAGTATCCTTTTCTTTTATTATACTCTTATAGTAATAAATCTAGGAACTTTTTATGCTTAAGAAGAAGCATAGGAAATCATATGAATAAACAATCAGAATTTATAATAAAAAAAATCTCTTTAAAGTTAGTATGCAGACTATAGCATATGCGTCATAAAGGAAAATAAGCATGCAAAATTTAGAACTAGACAATATATTTATACCTGCAAAAGTTAAATCAAAGAAATTGATGATTATTTTACACGGTCGAGGAGATTCCTCTGAGGGCTTTCGTGGCTTTTCTTCATTTTTAGATATAGATGATATGAACTATATTTTATTAGATGCTCCTTTTGAATACTATACGGGGTATTCATGGTATCCATTGCCTCCAGATCAGTTACCTGGAATTGAGTACTCATCAACGCTGTTAACAAAAGATTTAGATACTTTGTTTGAGGAAGATTTTAACGCAGAGGAGAGTTTTCTTTTTGGGTTTTCTCAAGGCTCACTTCTCACCTTTGAATTTGGTGCGAGGTATGAAAAAGTACTTGCAGGGTATATTGCAATAAGCGGATATATTTATGATGCACCAAAACTTTTAGAAGATATGAATAAAGATGTATTAGAATCACGTTGGCTTTGTACACATGGAAAGTATGATGCTGTTTTGCCTTATGAAACTTCAAAAGAGCAGGTTGAAATGCTGATAGATGGTGGCTTTGACGTAGAGTTTAAAAGCTACGATAAAGACCATACTATCGTTGAAGATGAGTTAAAAATGATTGCAGATTGGATTAAAGGCTAAACTTCTTTTTTAAGATAAAGAAGTAAGTAATCGTTTTATACTGTATAAATGTAAGTGGTAAAATAAATAAGAAATACATAAATGAGTACTTATCTAAAATACCATTCATTTCTAGTCCCATATTTATGAAAAACATTCCAAAAATTACAAAAGCAACACCTGGACAAATAAGTGCAAAACTTACAGGTGATTTTTTCTCACCATGTACAAACTCTTCAAAGTAGCTAATAGACTTCATAAGTTTATAACCAATTAGTCCAAAGATAATTTGTAAGGTTATAATACTACTTGTAAGTACAAATAATGATGACTTTGCAAGTACTTGATCAAAGTGATGGTCTAGTCCAAAGTTAATTCTTATAAATGTGATTCCAAGAAGTGTTAAAATAGGGATGATAATCCATAAAGATGGACTAGCTTCCGCTGAAATACCATGCTCAAACATATTTTTAAAACCTAAAATAAGTTTAATTACTAAGATTAAAATAGCTAAGGTACTAAAGAAAATCGCTCCAAATAAACCTATGGCATTAATAGATATATTAGAACTCATCGCTCCTGGTGCTGCAAATCCAACTGCTATCATTGCAAAAGCAAAGATTGAAAGCATTTGCGATAAGTTATTGTTCTGCTTACAGTCAAAATCTCCAGTAACAAGTAGTCTGTTGAAGAATTCTAAAAATATTTTTAATGCAAAGTATCCAACAATAATAAAACCTAGAAGTGCAAATGGAAATAGATACTCAACATAGTCCCAAAGGCCAGGAACAAAGATAGCACCAAGCACAAAACTTACATTAATAGTCATGGCTGAGGTAAGTGGAAGTGCCATAAGTGTAACTTCTGCATTAGAATTTACTAGTGTCTTATATGCATCTGTATGCTTATACGCTAGGTATTGTTTAATATTCCAAATCAATAGTTTAAAATGTAAAAATGCAAAACCGATGATAAATATAAGAGAGATGATAGCAATTACAGAGATGTAATCAGCTTTCATTATAGCTGCATATATAAAAGGATATGTAGCCATAGGTGAGCCTTGATGTGGCACTAAAAACATCAGATACATAAAAAATGAGACCGCTAGCCCTCCAGCTCCTAAGGCTGATAAAAAGTATAAGGGTGAATAATTGTTTCTTAGCATAAAAAATCCTTTAATTATATTTTAAAGGACAGTATATCAGACCTTGTGTTTACTACTTATAATTAAAATAATTAAATTTTATAATTAAGCCTATGTCTACTCTTGGATAAAAAACTTTGATAGAACAGGAAGATGGTCTGAATACCCCTTACCCTTATGTTTTTTAATTCTTCCTCCGCTCATTTGCCATCTATTTATGCGTTTCTTTTTAAATAAATATGCTTTATCAAGATGTTTGATAGAATCGTTTATATAGGAGATTCCTTGCATTTGTAAAAGGCTGTGAGAGATTAAAATGTTGTCAAGAGCTTCTTTTTTTCCTCTATATATATACGAGTATCTTTTTTCCTCGCCGGCATCGTACCAGAGATTATAAAAGTTGTCTTTACCTTTATTTATACTTTTAAGCACATGGTTTATCCCAGTTTTCCCCTGTGTGTCGTTATGTTTTCTTTTTCTTTTAAATTTTATATATTCTTCATAATCTGAGTTAAAATCACCAAGAAGGATGATATTTTTATCTAAACCAATACGCTCAGTTCTTTTTCGAAGTACTTTAGCCGAAATGATTCTCATACTTTCTGGTCCCGACTTCGCTTTCCAGTGATTTGTAAAAATATAGAGTTCGTGAGAATTTATTTTAAATTTTGTTTCTAGTATATTTCTGTATTTATATGATGAGGTAATACGCAAGTCTTTAGAGTAAATAAAGGGGATTTTACTTAGAATTGCTACTTTAATTGCAGTTGGTTTTTGATTTGCGATGCTATAGTACTTATAATACAAACCTTGTTTTTTAAGAGCGGTTTTTAAGTCTTTTAATGCTTTTAATGAGCCAACTTCTTGTAAACCTATAATATCTGCATCAATATCTACTATTACCTGAGCAATATTTTTGAGCTTTATTGCATAGTTTTTACGATTCCAAAGAGATTTTCCATTTGGCTTGTACTCTTTGTATCTAAAATTTGTTGTTTGTAAATCAAAAAGATTTTCAACATTATATGTGGCAATTTTTAAAATAGTATCTCCTAAAACAAAACTACTAATAAGACTTACGAGGAGAAAAAATTTCACTAAAGAATGCCATTAAGTCTCAGTAAATTAGTTGGATTTGGTTCTCTTCCCATTAGTTCCTTAAAAAGAGTAGCCATACTCTTTGCTCCACCGCCATTTAAAACAATCTCAAGATATTTTTTCGCAGTTGGTGAGTTAAATATCCCCTCATCAACAACGTTAAAAAATGCATCAGCACTTAGTACTTCTGCCCATTTATAAGAGTAATATCCAGCTGCATATCCACCTGCAAAAATATGTGAAAAACCATTTTGAAACTTGTTATACGTAGGAGTTTTTATAAGTGCTGTGTCTTTACGAATAGAATCAAGAAGGTTCTGTACCTCTTCACCTCTGTGAACTTTGCTATGGAGTTTAAAGTCAAAGATTGAAAACTCTAGTTGACGTAACATTCCTGAAGCCGACAAGAAGTTTTTACTTTTAACTAGTTTTTCTATCATCGCATTTGGAATCGTCTCACCTGTTTTATGGTGCTGTGCAAAAAGCTTTAACACCTTTGGCTCATACGCAAAGTTTTCTAAAAACTGTGATGGAAATTCAACGGCATCCCACTCAACACCATTTACTCCACTTACTTCGTTTTCATTTACAGTACTAAGCATATGATGAATCGCATGACCCATTTCATAAAAGAGTGTAACTACATCATCATGACGTAAAAGAGAAGGGTTCTTATCACTAGAAGAGGGAAAGTTACAAACTACAAAGGCAGAGGCTAGTTGTTCTTCTCCTGCTTCGTTGACACAATGTGCCTGCCAGTTGTGCATCCAAGCACCACCGCGTTTTCCTTTTCTTGCTTCTAAGTCAAAGTAAAGACGTGCACTAAGTTTGTCCCCAAGGTACAAGTTATAAGATGTTGCTTTTTCATCCCAAAGCTTTTCTTCTATTTGCTCGAACCTGATTCCAAAGAGTTTATTTAAAAATTCAAATGTTCCATTTACAACACTCGTTTGCTCAAAGTAAGGGCGGTACTCTTCTTCATCTATATCGTACTTTTCTTTTTTTAGAATCTCAGAGTAATATCCAGAATCAAAGCTTTGAAGTTGTGATGGAGCGATACTTTGAACTTCTGCTAATTCTGTCGCAGCTTGTTCTTTAGAGTTTTGTACCAAATTTTCTAAAAACCCAAGAACAGCTTTTTCATCTTCAGCCATTTTTCCAGCAAGAGAATACTCAGCATAGTTTTTAAATCCTAAAAGTTTACTCATCTCATCTTTAAGTGATAAAATCTCATCTATAATTGCAGCATTTTGAGGACAGCGTGTTACATAAGCTTTATAGAGTATTTCACGAATTTTTTGGTTTTTACCATATGTCATATAAGCAATATATGAGGGCATTTGAAGTGTGAACTTGTACTTTGTGATTCCATCATCATCAAACGTAGCTGATTCTATATCACTCGTTGGTAAGCCTGCTACATCTTCTTTATTTTCTATGATGTATTCATACTCGTTTGTTGCATCAAGAAGGTTCTGAGAAAAGTTGTTTGAGAGTTCACTTTTTTTGATATTTATCTCTTGAAGTCTTGCTTTTATAGAATCAGAAAGATGCGCACCACTATGTTCAAAATGCTCGATGTTAAGTTCAAGCACACGAT
>JAFLJZ010000049.1 GCA_022712775.1 Sulfurimonas sp. | reverse complement strand
TAAGAAGTGCATATGCTTTGGGTGTTGACGCCATTATTGCCTGTGGTGTAAAACAATTAGCTTTTGATGGAATTATGCGTTCAAGCACAGGAGCATTATTTGATATGCCTTTTGCAATTGAGCATAATGTTCATGATGTCTTAAATGATTTTAAAATGTCAGGTTTCACAACCTATGGCGCTGATATGAGTGGAAAAGATATTAGAGATGTTAAGCTAGAAGAAAAACGAGTACTAGTTTTAGGAAGCGAGGGAGAAGGGCTTACTTCTCGCGTGATTTCAAAAATAGATAATGTAGTAAGTATAAATATGGTACATGAATTTGATTCACTTAATGTTAGCGTAGCTGGGGCAATCTTGATGGATAGAATGAGAATAGGAGAAAGTAAATAATGGATGAAGGTTTAAAGTTATTAAGAGAAATCGGTGCACAAACAATTCACAATGAAACGCATATATCACGCGAATATGTTCAAGCTATGATCCATGAATCTTTTGACGGGATTAGCAGTGTGCAGTTTATCGGTTTTATATCTATTTTAGAAAGAGAATATAACGTTGACTTGAGTGAATTAAAATCAAAAGGTCGAGCGTACTTTGATGAAGAAGCGAATAAATCAGTAGAATCAAAAAAAATCTTTATGGTTCCTACTACACAAAAAAATAACTCTGGAATGTATATATTCTTAGCACTTGGTGTAATTGCTGCTTTTCTTTATTACACATTTGTATATTTAAGCTCTGTTAGTCCAGATATTGTTGAAGTGGAAAATACAAATATAGAAAATGTACAGGAGAGCACTAAAGCAGATAGTCTAACTCAAAATACTATGATTGCAGAAGCTAAAGATGAAACTAATGCATCTATAGTTATGACAGTTGATACAAATAAAACAGAGCCAATTGTGCTAGAGCCTGAAGTTGTTGAGGTGCTAAGAGTACTTAAAATTTTACCAAAAAACAAGGTATGGGCTGGGTATATTAATATAGCAACTAATCAAAAATATCAAAATATTTTTAGAAAAGAATTTGCACTAGATACAACAAAAAACTGGTTACTTTTATTTGGCTCAGGTACAGTGAAACTAAATGTAAATGGCGAAGTAAATAAATATTCATCAGGACAAAATATGAGATTTAAATATGTTGATGGTATTTTTACGAAGATTACAGTTACGGAATTTAAGAGTTTAAATAAAGGTCGTAAATGGTAAAAATACTTACTGTATTTTTACTTTTAGTTTCTTTTGCTTTTGCACTAGAAGATGAAAATATACTTGTTGAGACTGAAACTCTCTTAACGCAGAAGATTAAAACATTTGTTAGCGAAGATGACTATCTTAAAAACAAAGACTTTATACAGTTAATATTTTCTCCCCAGAGAGATTACTATAGACAAGAGAGAGTAGATATTGTAAAGGTAGCGCAGACCTTAAAAGAAAATGGTCTTTTAAATCTTTTTTTTAAAAAACCTCAAGAGCTTCGACTTAGTTTTACGACAAGTGGTTCTCCTTTGTTTTTTGTAAAAATCATGGGAGACACACTTAGAAATATAGGCTATTATCGTTATGTAACGATAGAATCAAATCTTGATAGTTCTGAATTTACTTGGGTAATATCTTTAACATCTGAATATGCAACAGACCCTTTGATTTTACAAGAAGAGTTAAAAAAAAGTGGATGTTCTATCATAGATATTACAAGAAATTCACAAAGTGATTGGGAATACAGTATCGATATGAGTATGGGAAAATTAAATATTCCTCTCTTAGAAAACAATGTAGAAGTGGAGCTAAAAAGATCTTTGTATGCACACTGGTTAAATGTTGAGAATATACAAAATCTTAGAATTAAAAGTTCTTTTAGAGATAGTTGGTATCCTGCAATATCGTATTATGACAAACAACTCCATTTATTGCAGATGATAAAAAAAGATAGAAAAACAAGAACAATACTTCTTGTGATTCCAAAAGATGCGAGATATATAAAAATATCGGATATGTATACGCTTAAAAATGTTAGAGATAAATTAGTACTTGACCCGAGTGGCGAAAGATAAAAAAGGTAAAAAATGTTTGATGAAATCCAATTTGATAAAATGAAAAGACTGCCAAAGTATGTTTTTGCAGAAGTGAATGAACTTAAAATGCAAGAGCGTAGAGCTGGAGCAGACGTAATTGATTTCTCTATGGGTAATCCTGATGGAGATACTCCAGAGCATATTCGTGCAAAGTTAATAGAATCTGCACAAAAAACAAAAACGCATGGTTACTCTGTTTCAAAAGGAATACCAAAACTACTTAAAGCGATAGCAGACTGGTATGAAAGAAGATATGACTGTATACTTGACCCCCAAACTGAATGTGTCGCAACCATGGGTTCAAAAGAAGGTTATGCGCATTTAACATATGCTATTACTAACCCAGGTGATGTAGCTGTAGTTCCAGATCCAACGTATCCTATTCATGAGTATTCTTTTATTTTAGCGGGTGGTAATGTTGTTAAATTTGGAATAGAGTTTGACGAGAAGTATAGACTAAATGAAGATAAATTTTTTGAAGATTTAGACCGTGTTTTTAAAGAAAGTTCACCTAAACCAAAATATGTTTTGGTAAATTTTCCACATAATCCAACAACTGTAACAGTAACACAAGAATTTTATGTACGTCTTGTTGCTATGGCTAAAGAAAAACGCTTTTATGTAATCTCTGATATTGCCTACGGAGATATAACTTTTGATGGTTATGTTACTCCATCTATTATGAGTGTTGCTGGTGCAAAAGATGTAGCAGTTGAGAGTTTCACACTTTCTAAGTCTTATAATATGGCTGGTTGGCGTGTTGGTTTCTTTGTTGGAAATTCTAAACTCATTGGTGCTTTACAAAAAATTAAATCATGGTTAGATTATGGAATGTTTACTCCGATTCAAGTTGCAGCTACTGTTGCTCTTAATGGTGACCAGCAATGTGTTCGTGATATTACGCAAAAATATAATCACCGTCAAGAAGTATGTATAGAAGCATTTAACCGTGCAGGTTGGCCTATGCAAAAGAATGAAGCAAGTATGTTTATCTGGGCTAAAATGCCCCAATGTGTGATGCACTTAGGCTCTCTTGAATTTTCAAAAAGACTTCTTGTTGAAGCTGGTGTTTGTGTTGCTCCTGGTATTGGATTTGGTGCTTATGGTGAGGGTTACGTTCGTATAGCACTTATTGAGAATGACAACAGAATCCGTCAAGCAGCAAAAAATGTAAAAATATTTTTAAAACAGTTTGAGGAATCTAAATAATGATTAAAGTAGGAATTATTGGTGTCGGAACAGTTGGGACAAGCGTAGCAGAGATTTTAAGAGATAATGCAGATGTGATTTCAGCGAGAGCTGGTGTAGATATTATTGTAAAAAGTGGTGTCGTTAAAAATCTAAAGAAGGATAGAGGGCTAGACATTATCATTACAGATAATGTTGATGATGTACTCAATGATCCAGAAATTGACATCGTTGTAGAGCTTATGGGTGGTGTTGAAGAACCATTTAAAGTGGTTAAAAGAGCATTAGAATCAGGTAAAGCTGTTGTTACTGCAAATAAAGCACTTCTTGCTTACCATCGTTATGAACTGCAAGAAATAGCAAAAGATATTGCTTTTGAGTATGAAGCATCAGTTGCAGGTGGGATTCCAATTATCAACGCTTTGCGTGATGGATTGTCTGCTAATCACATAGAATCAATTGTTGGAATCATGAACGGAACATGTAACTATATGATGACAAAAATGACTGATGA
>JAFLJZ010000048.1 GCA_022712775.1 Sulfurimonas sp. | reverse complement strand
CAAAAATGATGAAGAAAACAGTAAATTGTTAAAAAAATCTGCAGAAGCATTCGTAAAAAAAGAAGAAACAAAGATGAATATAAGGATTTCATCAAGTGAACTTGAAAAAATAAAAGCAGTTGCTCTAAAAGAAGGTTTAAAATACCAAACCTTTATTAAAAGTATTTTACATAAATACATCACAGGTCAACTCATTGAAGAAAAACATAAACCTACAACATAAAGATAGCAAGTACGAGAAGTTGAACACCCTCGCCCCCGTTATATCTCCGACACTAAAATAATATTGATGACTTAAATTTAATTATTCATTAGAATTGAAAGCAACAAATGAACTATCACATTGGGAATTAAGTCATTATGATAAATGTATTAGGAAATATATATATGAAATTAAGTCTCATATTCTTTAATAGCACATGAAATAGTTTTAATCAAAGGAGAAGCACTATCTATAACAACGGAAGAAGAATTAAGTGCATTTATTTTAGATAGTGAAAATGCTTTTTCCAGAGAGCATACACAATGGACAGCAAGAAAAACTGACTAAGTGTACAACAAAATCACAAGCGAATTTTTCGAAATACTCATCAATAAAGCTCAGCTTCTCCAGTTATCCTAACTTAGAAGTAATAGCCTCTTCAACATCAGCTATATCAGCAGTTCCATCAACTGTTATATACGTTAAAGTATCAACTTTAGCTGCTTGGTCTTTATAGTAACCTATAAGAGGTTTTGTAAGGTCATGGTAGACTTTAAGACGATCAAGAACTACGTCTTCTTTGTCATCGTCACGTTGTACTAATTCTTCGCCAGTTTCATTGTCTTTACCTTCAACTCTTGGTGGGTTAAAAGTTACGTGGTATGTTCTTCCACTTGCTAGGTGCGCACGACGACCAGCCATACGTGTTACTATATCAGAATCTGGAACATCTATCTCTATAACAGCATCAATCTCAATGCCAGCACTTGTAACTGCATCAGCTTGCGGAAGTGTACGAGGAAAACCATCTAAAAGGTAACCATTTTTACAATCATCTTGTGCGATTCTATCTTTAACTAAACCTATAATGATTTCATCAGTTACTAGCTGACCAGCGTCCATAGCAGCCTTAGCCATCTTACCCATGTCAGTCCCAGCTTTTATAGCAGCACGAAGCATATCGCCTGTAGAGATTTGAGGTATATTGTATTTTTTTGTTAAAAATTGAGCCTGTGTGCCTTTTCCAGCACCAGGAGCTCCTAGTAGTATGATTCTCATTATTTATCCTAAAGATTTTATTGTGTGAATTATATACTAATGAGTTTAAGCTAGTATAAACTTATAAGGTATAAAGTTTAATATTTAAGTAGGGTTTTTATTTTATATGTAATATTTTTATATATAATTTTATTTTATTGCTTAGGAGTATACTGATAAAAAGAGGAATTTATTATGATTAGTAAAAAAATGACAGCTAAACTCAACATACAACTCAACAAAGAGTTTTACTCTGCTTATCTTTACCTTGGTATGTCAACATGGTGTGCAAATTCTGGGTATAAAGGGAGTGCAAGCTGGTTTATGATTCAGCATGATGAAGAGCGTGCGCATGCATTTAAAATTTATGACTACCTCTTAAACCAAGGAGCAAAAATAGAACTTTTTACAATAAAGGAAACTAATACAGCATACACATCACTTTTAGAATGCTTTAGCGAAAGTTTATCGCATGAATACAAAATGACGAAGTCTTTTAATGATTTGTCAGATATAGCGATGAAAGAAAAAGATCATGCATCGTACGGATTCTTACAATGGTTTGTAAAAGAGCAGACGGAAGAAGAAGCTAGTGTGGGAGAAATTATTTCTAAACTAAAACTTGTAGGAGATGGAAACGGAGTATTTATGATTGATTCTGAGCTATCTAAACGTGAACTAAGTGATGTAAGAGGTGAATAATCATGTTCATACAACTTTGCAAAAAGTATCCAAACAAAACGAAGCTTTTAAAAGAAATAATTCTAAATTATCCAACTGCAGAAATTAAAGTAAAATCTTGCATTAAAATGTGTAAGACATGCAAGAAAAAACCATGTGCACTCGTGGAGGGGGAAAAACTGAAAAAAAAGAGTATTGAAAAGTTTATACTTGCATTAGAAGAAGCTACTCACCCCACCCTAATTTCTCTTTTAGTACCTCAAAATAATTAAACTCATTTCTATGAATCAGCCGCGCATAATTATCTGATAGTTTTATGTGGATGCTATCGCCTTGTTCAAACTCGTGCATATCTTGTCCATCTATAATTATAAGTGCCTTAGAATCAGATGTTTTCATCTCTATAGAAAACTCTCCTGGAAGAACGACTGGTCTTTGTGTCAAAGAGTGAGGACAAATCGGTGTGAGCGTAAAAACTTTTGTTAAAGGAAAAAGAACTGGTCCACCTGCTGAGAGGTTGTATGCAGTTGAACCTGTTGGTGTTGAGACAATAACACCATCTCCATAGTAAGTATTAAAAGCCTTGTTATCAACTAAGGTTTCTACATGAATCATATTTGAGATAGAAGGTCTTGTAAAAACTATGTCATTAAAAGCGTGTATTTTTATCTTTTTTCCATTTTTTACAGCCGTTGCCTCTAAAACTGAACGTTCATCGATTCTATAGTCCCCTGTTGATAAGTTCCTTGCAAATTCATCAAGCTCTTCCATGCTAACATCTGCTAAAAACCCTAAACTTCCAGCATATACACCAAATATAGGAATCTCATGCTTAAAACTTCTTCTTACACACGAGATGAGCGTTCCATCACCACCAAGGGTAACAAGCGTATCGCACTGTTGACAAAGTAAATCAAATTCCATCCCCATAACATCAATCATACCACCACTGATACTGTCTATGTACACTTCAATATTGTGGTATCTAAAAATCTCTTTAAGTTCAAAAAAACTGCTTTTAAGTTCTGGTGTCGATGGTCTTATAATAACACCAACTTTTTTGATAATTTTATTTTGCAAAATAAGTCCTACATCTAAAAATATTAACTAGGCTTTGATTATACAATTTTGTTTGTTAAAACAAAAATATATTTATGTCAGTTTTTATTCACAATAATTTTATGATACAATATATAATAATCTTATAAAGCACGTAGATAAGGACTGTATAAAGACTTTTATGCAAGAAAATAGTAAAGGGGGAAACTTTATGGAAAATGACGTAAAAAATATCAATTATTACAAGTATATAATTGATCATATTCAAGATAAAATTTTTATTATAGATAAAAACTATAAAGTTACCTATATGAACAAGGTAGCAAGAGATAGCCTTACGATAGACGAAGATAATGATAAAGTCCATTACTGTTATAAAGTCTCACACGATTACGATACACCATGCTCAAACCATGGTGTTTATTGCCCACTTGAGAAAGTAATAGAAACTGGTAGTCCTATAAGTATCGTGCATGATCATTCAATCGAACCTGAAATTCAATGTTGGGAAGATATACTAGCTACACCAATAAAAGACGAAGACGGTAATGTAACGCATATTTTAGAAGCTATTCATGATACTACTCTTCTCCATCAATCAAAAAAAGATATAAAAAATATTTTGCATGAAACAATCTTTTCTCTTGCAAAAACAGTAGAAAAAAGAGATCCTTATACATCAGGGCATCAATCAAGTGTTGCTAAATTATCTGTTGCAATAGCCAAGGAACTTGGCTTGAATAAAGATGAGCAAAAGTATATTGAAATAGCTTCTGCACTTCATGATATCGGTAAAATACATATCCCTTCAGAAATACTTACTACACCAGTAAAACTAGATGACGTGAAATTTGCCTTACTTAAGCAACACTCTGAAGTAGGTTATGATATTTTAAAAAACATTAATTTTAAGGCACCTGTTGCAAAAATGATATTACAACATCACGAAAACCTAGATGGAACAGGTTATCCAGCAGGACTCAAGGGTGATGATATTTTACTGGGTGCAAAAATTATCAGAGTTGCAGATACTGTTGAATCTATGCTTTTTCATAGACCATACAGACCTGCCTTAGGCTTAGAATTTACATTAAACGAGATAAAAAATAACCGTGGAATTATATATGAAGCGTCTATAGTTGACATTTGTTTAAAACTTTTTGAGGAAGGTTTTACATTTGATACACCCAAGCTACCAAAGGACAAGTAATGCATGAACTCGAATGGAAGCAAAGATATGAAATAGGTCACCCTTTTATAGATCGTGAACATAAGCATCTTTTTGAAATAGCACAGGAAGCTTTTAAAGTTGTTTTACCTGAAAAAAGAAAAGAAAAAATCAAAGAAACTATTGTTGAGCTTAACGAATACATGAAGATTCATTTCTCGCATGAAGAAAGTTTTATGAGAGTTGTTGAATTTCCTGATATAAATGAGCATATATTTATCCATAATGTCATTATTCAAAATATGAAAACAATGCTAAGTAAACTTCCGACTATGAGTATTAAAGAGTTTGAAAATGAATTAGCATTCTTTATCGACACAGCTTTAGTTTCACATATACTTGACGAAGATTCTAAGATTGAAAAATGGTATAGAAACAAAAAAGGTCAACGACATATTATTCATTGGAGTCCTGATTACCTTATAGGTGAAGATGAAATAGATAAAGAGCATCAACAGCTTTTTGAAATTGCTAATCAAGCTTTTATATTAAGTGAAAAAGAGAATGTAGACAAAACAAAAATTAAAGAGCTAATCGTACAACTCTTATCTTATATTAAAAACCATTTTGCACATGAAGAAAAGTATATGCAAGAGATAGGCTATCCTCAATTGCAGAATCATCATGAGATACATAAAAAAATAGTCAAAGAACTTAACAGTTTTATAAAAAAAATTGCAACAATGGAAATTATTGTTTTTGAACTAGAACTAGCGATATTAATAGAGAAATGGTTAGTTCAACATATAATTTATGAAGATAAAAAAATTAAATCCTTCCTTCATCAAGATGATATAGAGATAATAAACCTAGAAGATATATCTTTATAAGTCAAGTTTTGATATAATCGCGAAAATTATTAACTAGGACTCGCTATTTATGAGAAGTCATTATTGTACAGATTTAAGTGAAGCAAATGTAGGCGACAAGGTTGTTTTAGCTGGTTGGGCAAACAACTACCGTGACCATGGTGGAATTATATTCATCGATTTAAGAGATAAAAGTGGTTTAGTACAACTTACTTGTGACCCTGAAGACAGCGCATCAGCACATAAAATGGCAGATGGTGTTAGAGATGAGTATGTTCTTATCGCGCATGGTACAGTACGTCTTCGTGGTGAAGGTTTAACGAATCCTCGTTTAAAAACTGGTGCTATTGAAATCATAGTTGAAGAACTTATCATTGAAAACAAATCAGCTGCACTTCCATTCGTAATAGGTGATAAAAAAGTCGGTGAAGAAACTACATTAAAATACCGTTACTTAGAACTTCGTGACCCTGATCTTTATGAAGTCTTCCGTCTTCGCTCAAAAGCTGCGATTGCAGCAAGAAATACACTTGATGCAAATGGATTCTTAGAAGTTGAAACTCCTATTCTTACAAAATCAACTCCAGAGGGCGCGAGAGATTATCTAGTACCTTCTCGTGTTCATGATGGTGAATTTTACGCACTTCCTCAATCTCCACAACTTTTTAAGCAACTTTTAATGATTGGTGGTTTTGATAGATACTTCCAAATTGCAAAATGTTTTAGAGATGAAGATTTAAGAGCTGATCGTCAGCCTGAATTTACTCAAATAGACGTAGAGATGAGTTTTTGTAATCAAGAAGATGTAATCAAAGTTGCAGAAGACTTACTTGAATCTATGTTTGGTGCATGTGGAATCGAAGCAAAGGCACCTTTTAACAGAATGACACATAGTGATGCTATGGAGTTTTATGGTTCTGATAAGCCAGATATGAGATATGGTCTTAAGATGGTTGATGTTATCGATATTTTTGAGAGATGCGATAATGAAATCTTTACAAATATCGCTAAACAACCACACAAAAATCGCATCAAAGCCCTTAGAGTTCCAGGTGCTGATTTAGTATTCTCAAAAAGAGAGATGAAAGGTTTTGAAACTTTCGTTCGTCAATTTGGTGCACATGGTCTTGGTTACTTCCAAATGAAAGAGGATGGTCTTAAAGGTCCACTTATTAAATTCTTCTCTGAAGAAGATATTGCTTTACTAATTGAAAGAACTGAGCTTGAAGTTGGTGATGTTGTTTTCTTTGGTGCAGGTGATAAGAAAACTGTATGGGATTATATGGGTAGATTTAGAAACTTCATTGCTGAGCATGAAAAGATGAACCTTATTGATCCTGATGCATTTGAATTTTTATGGGTAGTTGACTTCCCTATGTTTGAAGTTGAAGATGGTCGTGTTAAAGCACTTCACCATCCATTTACACAGCCTAAAGATACTGATAAGGACGATATTGAAGAGATAGAATCTATCGCTTATGATATTGTACTTAATGGTACTGAGCTTGGTGGTGGTTCTATTCGTATCCATAAAGAAGCTGTACAAAATGAAGTATTTAAACTTCTAGGAATTGATGAAGAGGAAGCGCAAGAAAAATTCGGTTTCTTACTTGATGCTCTTAAATTTGGTGCACCTCCACATGGTGGGTTTGCTCTTGGTTTTGACAGAATGATTATGCTTATGACGAAAAAGAAAAGTATTAGAGATGTTATCGCATTCCCTAAAACACAAAAAGCTTCTTGTGTACTTACAAAAGCACCTAGTGCAGTTGATAACACACAACTTCGTGACTTACACATTAGGCTTCGTGAACAGAAAAAAGAAAGTTAAACAAGATTCTAAATATGAAGAAACTATTTTTAATCATCGGAGCACCAGGAAGTGGAAAAACTACTGATGCCGAATTAATCGCACAAAAAAATAATAATATTACACACTACTCAACTGGTGATATGCTTCGAGCAGAAGTTGCATCAGGGAGTGATAGAGGTATAGAATTAAATAGCTATATGTCAAAAGGCAACATAGTTCCTCTTGCTATTGTAATTGAGGCTATTTTTAATGCCATTAAATCATCTCCGACTGATGTAGTTGTGATTGATGGTTATCCAAGAAGTCAAGAACAGATGAATGAGTTAGATAATTATCTAACAAATGAGGCTTCTGTGGAGCTTGTAAGTGTTATTGAAGTAGCTGTAAGCGAAGAGACTGCTAGAGATAGAGTTCTTGGTCGTGCTCGCGGCGATGATGATAGCAACGAAGTATTTAATAATCGTATGAAGGTTTATACTGATCCTTTAACTTATATTCAAGCTTTCTATATTGAAAAAAATATTTTAAAAGTTATTTCTGGTGAAGGAAGTATCGAAGAGATCGTTTTAGAGATGGAAACTTTTATTAAATCAAAAATATAAGGAACTCATAATGAATAAAAAAATATTTACATTTGTAGCACTTATCGCATTTGTAACGGCGTCGCATGCATCTCTATGGGATAATGTTACTGATCTTTGGGATGATATTACTGATGAATCTGAAGTAATATGGGAAGATACAAAGGACGAATCTGATGAAGCTTGGGAATCTACAAAGGATACTTCAAAAGAAATTTGGGACGATACAAGAGATGCTTTAGAGGATATGGGAGAAGATTAATCTTCTTCTTTAAACCCAAAGTCTTCGTCGTCACCCTTTTGTGCTTCTAAAATATCCTCAATAAGCTCTTTACACTCATCTTCATCGATATCACCACTTTGTATATCATCTAAGACATCTTGTAAATCAGCCTTAAATTCACGTAGTTCTTCTATCTCTTCTTTAGCATCTTCACTTGCTTCTTTATTATCTGCTATTTCTTCAAAAATTTCATCTAACCTTTCATCTAAATCAGGGATAACACTCTTTGTAAGTAATTCTTCTAGTTTCTCAGCTTGTGACATATTTATAGTACCTTTTTATTTTAATTATGAAATAATACAATAATTTATTAAAAAGTTGAATAATGTAAGTATATTACTATATTATTAGGGTACTAAAACTAAAAGGACTTTTTTTTGGATCCATTAATGCACATTCACCTTTTTGCAGCTATAGCTTGGATAGGTGGCTCTATATTCATGTTTGTTTTAGGCGTAACACTTACAGATAAAAAACAACAACAAGAGGTATACCCTCACGTAGGACCAATCTTTGGTTACTTTGAACTTGTTTCACTTATCATGCTTCTTACAACAGGAATATTTCTTATCGCAGAGAATGGATTAATTGATATACTCTTTACAGATGACAATGGTGCTGCTATAGAATACCTTAGAAGTAAGTTATCAATTGTTGCAGCTGTTGTTATTGCGACAGCTATACATTTTGTTATAGCATTGAGGACTAACAACAAAAAAAGAACAAAACTAGAAAATATTATTTCTCGTGGATCTTCTTTATTTATCTTCTTTGCAAATATTTTTATCCTCCACTACGCTATCATGATACGCTCCATCCTCTAAAATAAACTTTGATTATTCAAAGTTTATTTATCCTTGAACCTATTAATTTATAAATAAATAACAAATAAACTAACATAAGTAGTGTGATTGTCGATATAAGTACATATTAATCAAGGAAAATCTACATGTTAGTTTGGTTATTGGTACTTTTATTGCTAGTTAGTGTTTTATATGTTATTTATAAGACTTCATTCACTAACAAAGTTGAAGAAAGAAATAATAATGAGCATTATACTTTTAAATTATAGAGAGAATTAAAATGGCAATAAATATGAATAAACATGTCTTCAAAGGACATAAAACATTACTCGGCAGCAAATATGTAACGTATGGTGAAGTTGAACTTCCTTTAAGATTTGATATTTATCCAAAAGCTAGAAGTGGTTTTGACTGGGGACACAATGGTCCATCTTCAATGCAACTTGCTTTTTCAATTTTGTATCAACTAAGTGACAAAGAAACAGCAACAAAGCATGTTATTAAGTTTACACAAGAGGTTATTAAAAAATTAACCTCAAGAGACTGGATTTTAAGCTCTATAGAGGTAGTAGATTGGTTAAAAGAAAATGTAGAACCGGTTCAAGAAATTAAGCCGAAAATTGTTGTAGAACCAAGATCTGGAATGGTTCTTGTAACAAAACCAAAAAAACAATCACGACCAAGAAAAAATAATGTTGTTAAAGAGATCTGTAGAGAGCTTTCTATTACACAAAAACAACTTGCAGAAATACTTGAAGTTCCAGAAGGTACAGTCAGTAGTTGGGCTGTTAAAAATGAGATTCCTCGTCTTGGGAAAAAAGCTATCGAGTTTTATACTACAAGCGTTAAGAATCAAAAAATTGTCGATAGTTATAAAGACTTTATACATCTTCTACAAGCTTCTTGAGGAAACTCAATGCAACCAAAAGATGAAGTAACACGTAGTCTTCTTGTCGATAGGCAAACTTGGGATGATGCTATGAAGTATTCACGACAAAGGTATAAAATGAGCTTAAGTAAAGTTGTAGAAGCCCTACTTCAAGAATGGTTAGCAAAAGAAAAAAGAAAACCACTTGACAATAAAAGCCAAGGCAAATTTTTTCATTAATAGTTAAACTAGTATTAGTTGTTTTTAAGTATAATTCCCTAAAGCCCTATTTTAAGGGTTGTATAAGAATTATGTAACAACTTTACTATGATTTAGTGTGTTTACTGTTACATATCTGTTACAATTTTTTTTACATCTCCAATACTAAAAATCAATCATATTGACTAATCTTATGTTATAATTCTCTTGTGAAAGCATAGTACTCCCGTCTGCTTAATTACCAGACATAGAGAGCCAATAGGTTAGGACTTCGGTCTTAGCCTTTTTTTTTGCCAATTTTTTGGTAAGGTTGGGGTGGGTGTGGAGTTCTCTGTAAAAGGAGTATCTTTGCTTTCCAAATTCTTAATAGTCTTTTTAGTCATAATGGTGTTCGCACCTGTCTTGCACTAATCAAAATAGAGGGATTAATTACCCCTCTGGCTATTATTTCACTTCATTAAAATTAATTTTTAAAATCTGATATACTTTCATCGTTACAAACAATTTATTTTCTTTAGGCTTTGGTGTTGCTTTTATTAGAGGGTTTAGGGATTAGTCGGTATCCCCTAGAAAGGAGATAAGTTGTGTACATTGTACTAGCATTAGTGGTTTTAATGGTTTTAGCCGAACCGTTATATTAAAATAGGGAGCTTAACGCTCTCTTCCACTTCTGCAATTGTAACAAAATATAAGAAATATTGCTAATTTAAGAAATTAATTACCCTTTTGGCTATTATTTCCATTCCATCAGTTTTGAATTAAAATTAATCTTTTCTGCTTGTTCTAGTTGTTTCTTTGTTAATGAAAAAGTTCCATTAATTGCTTCGCCAATTCTAATATCAAGTGCAATTTTTTGAAGATGTAGGTTAAAGGTTAACTGAGAATAATTACAGTAATCTTTTATCGACTAAAACAAAAGAGATTACATGAAATATCATCAGTTAAACCTAGAGAAACGATATC
>JAFLJZ010000047.1 GCA_022712775.1 Sulfurimonas sp. | reverse complement strand
GTTGAAGAGCCAACAAGTGGAACAATTTACTTAGGTGATGAAAAAGTTTATGAAAACAAATGGTTGACTAAAAAGACAAGAAAAATAAGACGAGAAAAAATTGGTTTTATCTTTCAAGCTCACTATCTTATTCCATTTTTAACAGTTATAGAAAATGTTACATTGGTTTCTCAAGCAAATGGACTTTCAAAAAAAGAATCTGAAATAATAGCTATGGAACTTTTGGAATATTTTGATATTGCAGATAAAGCTAATGCAATGTCATCACAACTCTCGGGGGGACAGAATCAAAGAGTTGCTATAGCAAGAGCTTTGGCTAATAAACCAGAAATAATTTTAGCCGATGAACCAACAGCCGCTTTAGATTCCGCACGTTCAATAGCAGTAGTTGAAATGCTTAAAAAGATAGCTCTTGATCAAAATGTCGCAATAGTCATGGTAACACATGATGAAGCTATGTATCCTCTCTGTGATAGAATTTTAAAAATTGAAGATAAAAAAGTTGTGTCATCAAGGATGTAGTCTATACGGGGAAATTCTAAATTCTACCATAGCATCATTATTATCTTTTAAATATCCACCTTTAAACCATAGATTGATATATTCACCTTTTAGATTTTCATAAAGTCCTGTAAAACTTGAATGCCACAGTTCATTAAGTTTTGGTTGATAGAGTAAATCTTCACTATCGTAAGTATCTATCTGAGCAAAGACATCAGTTAACCAACCAGCCTTATATGTTATAGAAGAATTTTGATTATCTTGTTTTTGAAACTCTGAATCTAGGTATGAAGTAGCAGCATTTTTACTTATTGTTTTTTCAGCCTCTAAATGAAGATTTCCTTCTCCTCTATAAATATTGGTTTGCACTAAATATTTATAATGAAAACTTAAAAGTAATGAGACTATAAAAATAGCCATGCTACTTTTTCTTCGAATAGATTTATCAGAGATACTTGCTAGTATAAAAAAAATAGCAAAACTTGGTATCAACCATTGAAAAAGAGGATTTCCTTTACTACACATTGTTACTAAAAATACACTATCAAACATGAGAATAGCGATAGTTATAAAAAATGCCATCACAGTTTGTCTAAATGTCAATTCTTTTGAACCATACTTATAGAGTATAAATATAGTAAATACTACAACTAAAATAATTCCAATAGCATTAAATGAAGCTGACATTATTTTTCCTTTAAAGTCATAAAAAAATATTATAATCTAAGGAAACTTAAAAAACATGAAAGTTTTAAACTTCTGCTACAATGAGAAAATAAATTACTGAAGGGGCAATATGAAACTTCAAATCTTTACTCTCATTTTCTTACTATACACAAGCAATATCTTCGGAGCATTACCACCAGGTGTGCAAAAAGATAAAGACCATGATACACTTCTACATTATGTAAATTCACATCCCAAAATCAAACAAACAGACTACAGCATCAATACATACGCATACACTATAGTATATCCTCAAGATGACAAAATGTGTACCATAACATTTGTGAGAGAACAAGTGTTTCGACTTTCGGGATGGGTAGGACCCGCGACAAGCTTGATAGTTGATAAGGAAGAATGTGAGGTTAAGGAAGTCGTTGGGTATGATTACTATAAAAAGGAAGCTATAAAAAAAGCCCATGAAAGTGATAGAGAAGTAAGACATAAATATAAGAAAGCCCTTAGCATACTTCAAGATAAACCAGAAGTTTTAGAAGCATTTAAACAAAACCAAGAAGATTGGCTAGCGTATCGTTATTCTTTTTGCCAAACAAAAGCACTAAGAGAGGTATATCCCTCAACAAGTAGACTTTATACAGAAGTTGTAAATAATTGTACATATGAACTTAATAAAAAAAGAAAAGATTATTTAGATGATTTTATGAAAGAGTAAAGACTCCCCTCCAGATACCTGCGGCACATAAAAGATTAAGGTGTGCTGCTGTATTCCTACCCTGACACATTATCTCAAACTATCATTGCACAGGTCTAAAGAGAAGCGGTGAAATTATAACAAAAAAAACTTAATCAACAAAGTATTTGTGTAGATATTAATTTGGAATCGTAGCTATAGCACTTTTAACTGCATCAAGATATGCCCCATACGCAAAACTACCATCTGAATTATTAGCGAAAAACTCCATCTCTTTTGTCATTTCATATAGTTCCGTAAATTTTAAATTTCCAGCACTTCCCTTTATAGAATGTGCCTTTGCTTTAATCGTTTCAAAGTCACGATTCTCGATTGCTGTACTTAAGGATTGCAAAATACCTTCAGCTTCTTCTAAAAAACTTCCTATTAACATTGGCATATGTTTTGGTTTTAAACCTATAGCTGCTGCCATTTCTTCATGGTTTAAATTTGAGTAATCTGCGGTTAATATGGGCATAGCAATATTTCCTCTCTTTTTGTACAATGTTATCATAATATTAGAAAACTAGATATAAAAGTGAGTAATTAATGAGTATTTTATGTTGTACCTCGTAGTAGCACTTAAACCTGAGGCACAAGCCTTTGTAGATAAGTATAAATTACAAAAAACAAAACTTGGAAACTTTACTTTATTTAGCAATCCATCCATGATACTAATAATCAGTGGAATTGGAGTAAACAATGCTGCGCAAGCAACACAAACACTTATAAATCATTATGATATAACAGACAATGACATCTACTTAAATATAGGTATATGTGGAGCAAGCTCAAAATATAAAATAGGTGCGCTTCTCGAAATAGGTAAACTCGTCTTTAATGAAAAAATAACAATTCTTCCAAATTTAAGTGATAAAAAACTCACTTGCGTAGAAGAAGAAGCTACTACTTCAAAGTATGAAATAATAGATATGGAATCCTATGGATTTTATGATGCGGTAGTTCATTCTCCTGCAATTAAAAATTTTCATATACTCAAAGTTGTTTCAGACCATTTCGAACCTAGTAAAGTCACAAAAGAAAAGACGAAATCACTTCTCTTTAATGTGATTGATGCTATAAATATTATTATAAATAAAGAGGAACATTTGTGAGAATATTTTTTCTACTATTATTGCTAAGTATATCAATTTTTGCTACGCCAATTAGCGATGCACAACTAAAGAAAATGATAGGTCATATGCTTATCGTTGGTTTTGATGATTCTAGCGTTACAAAAGAGAGTAAAATCATTGAGCAAATAAATAAATATGAAATCGGTGGTGTTATTTTATTTGACATTTTTTATACAGACAGAAGTAAAAATAAAAACATCTCTTCACCTGCACAGCTCCAAGAACTAACTAAAAATTTACAAGCACTTACACATCAAAATCTTCTTATCTCTGTAGATCAAGAAGGTGGAAAAGTTGCACGACTTAAACCAAAGTATGGTTTTAAGGAATTTCCTTCTGCTAAAAAAATTGCACAAAACTCTCCTTTACAAGCACAAACATCCTATAAAAACATGGCAAAAATGCTACAAGAAAATGGAATCAACTGTAACTTTGCCCCAGTTGTTGACTTAGAAATTAATCCTAAAAACAAGGTTATTGTAGGACTTGAACGTTCATTTGGAGAAGCAAGTCTTCTTGTTGAAACCTATGCTAACATTCTTATAGGTGAACAAAACAAGGCTGGAGTAATTAGTGTACTTAAACATTTTCCAGGACATGGTTCTTCTCTTGCTGATTCTCATCTTGGGTTTGTAGATATTACAGATACTTGGAGTGAAAAGGAGCTAGTACCTTTTGCGTACTTTATAGATAATAAGAAAGTAAATATGATAATGACAGCTCATGTTTTCAATAAACACTTAGATAAAAAATACCCAGCAACACTTTCACATAACGTAAATACAAAACTTCTTCGACAAAAAATGAATTATACAGGGGTTGTTGTAAGTGATGACCTACAAATGAAAGCAATTTCACACCATTACTCACTCAAAGAAACTGTAACACTTGCTATAAATGCAGGAGTAGATATTTTACTTTTTGGAAATCAATTAGGCTCGCAGGATATTGATGAACTTGTTGAGACTATCTTTATGCAAGTAAAAAATAAAGAAATTTCGATGGCTAGAATCATAGAATCAAACTCTAGGATAGAAAAACTTCATGAGTAACACATTCTCCTCTCTTGATTGGATTATTTTTGTTGGCTATTTTCTAGTTCTTGGATTAAGCTCTTATATTTTTTCACGTACAAAAATCAACTCTACAAGAGATTATTTCGTAGGCTCAAACACTATGCCAATGTTTGCGGTTGCAATTTCAGTTCTTGCAACAAGCCAATCTGCTGCAACCTTTTTAGGTGCACCAGAATTTTCTTTCAAGCACGACTTTACCTTTATAGGATTCTATTTCTCAGGACTTTTGGCAGTTGTATTTGTTGCTTATGTTCTGATTCCAAGATTTTACGCAATGAAAGCAGTAACAGTTTATGAACTACTAGAGAATCGTTATGGTGAAAGTGCAAAAAAGCAAGCTGGGATTATGTTTTTGGTTGGTCGGGTTCTTGCAAGTGGAGCGAGACTCTACATTGGCTCTTTAGCTATTTCTATGATTTTATTTGGTGATATTACTTTTATTCATGTCGCTGTATCTATTGTAGTTCTAGTACTCGGTGCCTTAGCTTATACCTATTTTGGTGGTGTGAAATCTGTGATTTTAAGTGATAGCATTCAAGCTTTTACTTACATTGGTGCCGGAATCGCTGTTTTAGCTTTTCTTTACTATTCACTTGAAAATATAAACATCTTAGAGATTCTCCAAGAGCATAATAAACTAAAGTTTATAGACACAAGTATAGATGGAAAGTTTAGTCTTATCGGTCTTTTAACAGGTTGGTTACTCCTAAACATCGCCGCCTTTGGACTTGACCAAGATATGACACAAAGAGTTTTGTCTTGTAAAAATGAAAAAGAAGCAGCTAAATCTTTAATAGTCTCGATTTTACTTACGATTCCAGTTGTGCTTATTTTTATGAGCATAGGTGCTTTACTTTTTGTTTTTTATCAAAATGCACAAGTAACACAAAGCTTTGATGGAGAAAATATCACCATCTTCATGTACTATATTTTAAATGAGATGCCAGAGGGTTTGCGTGGTCTTGTGACAGTCGGAGCAATCGCTGCTGCTCTTTCATCAACAAATTCTGTTTTAGGAGCTATGGCGTCGGTAGCTATACAAGACCTGTATAAACCTTGGAAGTTACAACAAGGTGAAGTTGATGAAGCACACTTTGTGTCATCCTCTAAAAAAGCAGTACTATTTTTTGCACTCATTTTATCTTTAATGGCAATGCTCTCGTATTTTTGGCAAAGATATGCAGACCTTTCTCTCATAGGCTTTGCGCTTGGCGTTATGGCATTTGCCTATACAGGTTTACTCGGAGTTTATTTCTCAGCAATTTTCACTTCACGAGGAAGTGTTAAAACTGTACCTTTTGCACTAGTAGGAGGATTTTTAAGTGTTCTTGCTCTGCAACCTTACAGTTTTGGAATTGAACTTGGTTTTTCATGGCAGATAGTTATTGGGACTCTCATCTCTTTTCTTATTATGCAAATGGCTCCAAAAAAATCTTTACTGTAAGTTACTTATGGTTTGAAGTTGTCGCGAAATTTTGTTGTAATACACCAAGGCTTCTGCATTACTAGATTCACATCCTAAAACCTTCTCAAAACTTTCTTTTGCTTTATCTAAGTCTTTGTTTTTGTACTCCATTTTACCTTTAGACAAATAATGTTTCACTCTTTCTTTTCGCTTGTTTTTGGCTTGTTCTATAATTTTTTTAGCTTGCGTATTTCCATCATCAACACGCAAAACTTTCTTCGCATATACTATTGCTTCTTTATATTGAGAATTTTCAAGTGCTTTTTTCGCCTGATTCATATTTATTTCTTGCTTTGTTACTACTCGCATTTTCTTTAAATATTGTTTTGCTACAGCATCTTTTTTATTAAGTGATAAAAGACCTTCAAAACCTTTTTTTGCTTGTTTATAGTTTCCTTTTTTATAGTTATCTCTTGCATCATCGAGAAAAATTTTATAATATTTTTGTAACTCTTTATCTGCTTGTACAACATTGTTATTGTTATACTCATACTGTCTCAAGTCATTTGCCAGAACACGTAAGGCTTTTAAGTCTTTTAAACTTCCACTATTAATTCTGAGTTTTTTATAAAGTTTATCCTCTTTAGTTTTAAAAAATTCCCACATATCAGTTTTTGCTTTATTTAAAAGTACTTTAGAATCTTTATACTCAGTATCATTTATCATTACTTGATTAAGCTCAATTATAAATTTTTTAGTATCTTTATTTTTATATTTTAATGCTTTTTTATAATGCATTGCACTGTTACTCAATGCTATTTTTTTTATCTTTTTTAAAGAAACGACCTCTTTAGCCTCATAAAAGTTAACCATTTCATATGCTTTAATTGCCTCAGCATAATACTCAAAGGAGAGTGCCTTGTCCCCTTTTTCTTTATAGCTTTTAATATCTTCTTTTATTGTGTGGTAAATTTGTTGTTTGGATTTGTCATCTAAATCAGTTACTTGTTTATTTAAAGAACTTAACTCTTTTTTTGTTGTCTTTTTCTTCGGGGACACTTCTGCTGATGTACATCCTACAAACAAGATTATACTAGTCAAAAATATTGAAATATTACTTATTTTATTCATCTTAAACATCTTTTCTCGAAATTATATATGTTTGAATCGGATAACTAACACCCTTAACATCAAAAGAGGCTTCTTCTAATGTTTCATAATCACATTCACCTTCGCTATATGTATTTTTATCAATAATAATATCACCAGCTTTAGCCTTTGTACACAAACGTGAAGCGATATTTACTGGTAAACCTACAGCAGTAAAGTCCATTCTATCTTCTGAACCAACATTTCCAACAATAACCTCTCCATTATTTATCCCTATTCCTACCTCACAAACCGCTTCATTTAGTTTGCGCCTTTTAGTATTTTCATTTTGTATTGTCGCTTGTATCTCTATTGCACATTTTAATGCTCTGGAAATTGCATCTTTACCATTAAATGATGCCATCACCTCATCACCAATAAATTTATCTATATCTCCGCCAAAATTTTTAATAATCTTCGCTTGTAAATTAAGATAAAAGTTAACTATATGGATAACTTCAGAAGGTGATTTATCTTCGCTTAATGCTGTTGAATTTCGTATGTCAGAAAACAAAATAGTTAAGATTCTGTTTTCTCCACCGAGCACCATTTCTTGTGTTGTATCTTTTTGAATCATATCCATTGTTGAACCAGACACAAACTTTTGCATCTTCTTTCTTGTAAATCTTCAACCATTGCATTAAAGTGATACGCAAGATTCTCAACCTCATCATTTGTGTTAATGTTTAAATGAATATTCAAATCCCCTTTAGAAATACTTTCAGATGCCTCAGTTATGTCTAAGATAGGACGTGTAAATCGTGATCCAATATAATATGCAAAAAGCGTTGCAATAAGAAGAATCATAAGTGTACTTGTTAAAATAATTTCAATAGATTCTTCTATAATTTTATTAATAGATGTGATGTCGTAATAGAGTAAAACAACGCCAAGGAGAATATTTTTACCCTGATACTGATAAATCAATGGCTTTATAAACCTATATGTATCTATATTTTTCTCATCAGTTTTTAACATATACTCTTTGTAAGATACATCTTCACTCATAGTTCTACCCAATTCATGGAGTAGTTCTTCATCCAGACTAAGATTCTCAACTCCTTTCCCAAAACCGGAGAGATACGTAAAGCTTACATTGCCATCTAGCTTCTCTTTTTGGTAAATTGATACTCCAACTACACCATCGATACCAGATTTTTGAAGTTTTTTAATCATTTCATCTAAACTCAAACGATTTTCATACGTTCTCTCTAACAAAGCAAACAATGAAAAATCCGAGATTCTATCTATGGTGCTCACACTGATTTCTATAGATTTTTTTTCTATAAACTCTTTAACAAGGGGTAAAATATATAAATTTTGAGCAGATATAGCAAGGAGAATCGTAAAGAACACAAAACTACTTAACTTTAATTTTAAACTACCAAATGACTTAACTCTATTACGAATGGGAAACCCTTTATTAATATATGTTTTTAAAACCATATTCTATCTGAAATTATTTTAGAATGTGGTATTATAATGTTTATGAAACAATTATATATAGGTGTTATGAGTGGAACTAGCCTTGATGGTGTCGATGTAAGCCTTTGTGAAATCACTCATTCTTCATGTACTTTAATCCACGCTCTTGAGTATCCTTTTGACAAAGAACTTAAAGAAGAAATTTTAATACTTATACAGTCTACAACTACGCTTGAACAAATTGGCACACTCAATACAAAGCTTGGAATATTATTTTCTAATTCTATCAATGCCTTACTTACACAAAACAGTATAGACGCCACGAGTATTACCGCCATAGGGCTTCATGGACAAACACTTTGGCATCAACCTAAGAGTGACTTTCCTTTTTCTATGCAACTAGGTTGTCCAAATGTTGTTGTAGCAAAAACTGGGATACAAGTGGTAGCTGATTTTAGAAGTATGGATATAGCAAATGGTGGGCAAGGGGCACCTTTTGCCCCTGCTTTTCATCAAGAAATTTTCTCTTCACTTAAGCAAAAAGTAGCGGTGCTTAATATTGGAGGAATGGCAAATATAACACTTTTAGGTGATGACTTAATAGGATGGGATACAGGGGTTGGAAATGCCTTACTTGATTACTGGATAGATACATGTAAAAACTTCGCGTATGATAAAGATGGAGAATTTGCTAAATCTGGGAAAATCAATGATACACTACTAGAGAATTTTTTAGATGATGAGTATTTTAAACAAGCTCCTCCAAAGAGTACTGGACGAGAATATTTTAATGCAACTTGGCTCTCAAACCATTTGCCCACTTTTGCTACAATAAAAGATGAAGATATACAAAGAACACTTTTAGAATTAACGGTACAAAGTATTACAAATGACATTAAAAATACCGATATACAAACACTAATAGTCTGTGGCGGTGGTACGAAAAATAGCTTTTTAATGCAACGATTAAAAAAATTAAACACCTGTGAAGTACAAGTAAGTGATACGCTTGGTGTGAGTAGTGATTTTATGGAATCAATGGCTTTTGCATGGCTCGCATATAAACGAGTACACAATGAAGTAGTATACCTTAGTTTGGTTACTGGGGCGAGAAAAAATTCAATTTTAGGTGGAATTTATGGATAAAATAAGAGAATGGTTACTAGGAACTCCTTACCAACACTTCTCTATAGAGGTAGCTTCATCAGATGCGAGTTTTAGAAGCTATTATAGACTTACGCATGCTAATGTAACACTTTTACTTATGGATTCTTCACTTGAAAAAGATTCGATGCAAGCCTTTATAAATGTAACATCAAAGCTACACGCGGTTAATGTCAAAGCACCTAAGATACTAGAAAAGAATCTTGAAAAAGGTTTTTTAATCTTAGAAGATTTTGGTTCTTCGCATTACCTTGATGTACTAGACTGGGACAATGTTGAAGAACTTTATAAACGTGCGATTGATGAGATTGTAAAAATGCAAAAAGCTGATACTACTGGTCTTCCACTTTATGACAAAGATTTTTTGACTTACGAGATGAACTTGATGGAAGAATGGTACATGGAAAAGCTTTTACCAGTTTCCCTTAACACTAAACAAAAAGAGATTATAAAGGATGCTATAAATTCTATCTCAGATGTAATTTTAAGCCAACCACAAAATGTTTTTGTTCACCGCGACTTTCACTCGCGTAACCTTATGATAACAAAGGATAACAAGGTTGGAGTTATTGATTATCAAGATGCTATGAAAGGCGCTATCACTTATGATATAGCCTCCTTACTTGAAGATTCATACATAGAGTTTGATAGAGAAGATATGCAAAAGTTAGTCCTCTATTTTCGTGATAAAAAAGGTTTAGATATTGATGATTCGACATTTATAAAATGGTTTGACTTTACAAGCATGCAAAGGCATATAAAGGTACTTGGAATCTTTGCTCGGCTTTTTAAAAGAGATGGAAAAAAACAATATATAAAAGATATTCCACTCACTTTAAAATACCTCTTTGATACAGCAAAACTCTATGATGAAACAAAACCTCTCAATCAAATGTTCAAAGAAATTTAATGAAAGTCATGATTCTCTCAGCAGGTCGTGGGGAGCGAATGCGTCCCTTAACCGATACACTTCCAAAACCACTTTTACTTGTCGGAAATAAGCCTCTCATAGTTTGGCATGTAGAAAAACTTGTACAATCAGGCTTTAAAGAGATAGTTATAAACATCGCACACTTAGGACAAAAAATCATAGATACCTTAGGTGATGGTTCACAGTTTGGAGCAAAAATTCTTTACTCTGATGAAAGAGATTCTGGGGCACTAGAAAGTGCTGGTGGAATAAAAAAAGCACTTTCACTCTTAGGGGATGAAGTATTTTTAGTTGTAAATGGTGATGTATTTTGTTCGTATACGTTTGATTCTAGCTTTGAACTTAAAGATAAACTTGCCCACTTAATCCTCGTGCAAAACCCTCTTCATAACCCAAATGGAGACTTCGGCTTAAATGATACTTTAGTTTTAAATGAAGCAAATAAAAAATACACTTTCTCAGGCATAGGATATTATAATTCCGCACTTTTTGATTCCATAGAATCAGGTGCATCGGCTCTTGCCCCACTTTTACGATTAGAGATACAAAAGAATACTATCAGTGGAGAACTATATAAGGGTGATTGGCACGATATTGGCACTCCACAAAGACTAAATGATATAAATACTAGGTTACAAAATGTTTAAACATATTCTACTTTTAACACTAAGCACCCTCCTTTTCGCAGAGTACACAAACTGCGAATTTCAAAAAAAACACTATACAGAAATATGTGAAAAAGTAGTAAAGAATGGTGTACCGGTTCATGATGCAAATAAATTTCTACTCTCACAAAAAACTGAGCAACTTGATTTACGAAGCTTTAAATTTTTTCATCCAGATAAAGTTAAAACACATCGTGCTAATGAAAAAAGAGCAAATAATGTTTTAATAAGCTATGTTCCAAAAATCATTGCACATGTTAAAAAATACTCAAATGTTTATGACCTGGCTGAAAAAAAATATGGCGTAAACAGAGAAGTTATTGCAGCTATTTTAATGAAAGAGACTAAACTTGGAGTTATCAAACCTAGTTTTGATGCCTTTGAGGTTTTTAATACCCTTGTAGTAAAAGTAAATCCGAAATCTAAACGTGATAAATGGTTACTTAGAATGGGAAAAGCAAATCTAATTTCTATAATTACCTACTGCTATAAAAATGACATACAACCAATGCAATGCAATCTTCCAAGTTCATATGCAGGTGCTGTTGGAATCCCACAGTTTATGCCTAGTAGTTTTGTTTATATAGATAGTTATAAAAACAAGGTTGGCGATTTAACAAAAATGGAAGATGCCATCATGTCTGCTGCAAAATACTTACATAAAAAAGCAGGCTATAACGAACTTCTAGACTGGAATCAAATTCCAGCTATGCCCAAAGTCGAAGAAGATTGGTATAAGTATGATTTCAAACATAAAAATGGTTCATTTGTGTATAGTGAGAGTAAAAGAACAGGAAAAATATACGACTGTTTTTCTTGTGGCAAAGAGGAACTTCAGTATCTCAGAAAATATGCAAAATATATTATGCGATA
>JAFLJZ010000046.1 GCA_022712775.1 Sulfurimonas sp. | reverse complement strand
GACGTACACCCGAGTTAAATAGTTCAGTTTCAAGGAAAATCTGACCATCTGTAATTGAAATAACATTTGTAGGAATGTATGCCGCAACATCACCCTCTTGTGTTTCAATAATAGGAAGAGCAGTAAGACTTCCTGCGCCATCCTCATCACATAACTTTGCAGCACGCTCTAATAAACGAGAGTGAATATAAAAAACATCACCAGGATAAGCTTCACGGCCCGGAGGACGACGAAGAATAAGTGACATTTCACGATATGCCACTGCATGCTTAGATAAATCATCATATACTATGAGACCATGTCTAGCATTATCACGGAAGTATTCTCCCATTGCAACACCAGTATATGGAGCTAAAAATTGGAGTGCTGCAGCTTCAGCAGCTGTAGAAGATACAACAATTGTATATTCCATCGCACCATGTTCTTCTAAACGACGAACAATTTGAGCAACTGTAGATTCTTTTTGACCAATAGCAACATATATACAAGATACACCATTGCCTTTTTGGTTAATAATTGCATCAAGAGCAACAGTTGTTTTACCAGTTTGTCTATCACCAATGATAAGCTCACGTTGACCACGACCAATTGGAACAAGTGCGTCAATAGCCTTGATACCAGTTGCAAGAGGCTCATGAACTGATTTTCTATTCATGATTCCAGGTGCTTTTTCTTCAACAAAACGACTTTCTGTTGTTTCAATAGGACCTTTACCATCAATTGGCTCACCAAGTGCATTTACAACACGACCTAGAAGTGCATCACCAACTGGAACCTTAAGCAATTTGCCAAGTCTCTTAACTGACATACCTTCTCTTAGTTCAGTACCAGCACCAAGGATAACGATACCTACTGCACTTTCTTCAAGGTTCATTACAAGACCTTGAGTACCATCTTCAAATTCTACCATTTCTCCAGCCATAACATTGCTTAGTCCGTAAACCTGTGCAACACCATCAGCATAAGAAACAATCTTACCTGTTTCATTAATATCAACACTTAGTTCAAAGTTATCGATACGTTCTTTAATTATTGAGCTAATTTCATCAGCTTTGATTTTTGCTACCACTATTGTTCTCCTCTTATGAAGTTAAATTGCTTTTACTATATGTTCTATCATTTGACTATTAATTCTTGATTTAGAAAAGTTAATCTCTATACCTAAATCTTCAACATCAACTTTAATACCATTAAAATCATTTTTAACAAATACTAAAGAAATATTTAAATCAAATTTTTTACTTAAACTACTGCTTAATTCTTTCATTATCTTAGCGTCAATCTTTGTATCACTATAAACAATACCTTCATAAGTTTTTGTTGATGCAGCTATATTTTTTCGTAATTCTTGTGCTATTGCAGGAATTATATTTATACGCTTATTTTCAACAAGTAATTTAATTAAATTATTTATCTTATCAGACTTAGCTGATGCAACAGCCGCTAACAATATATCTGACTTCTCATTTGCACTTACATTAGGATTATCTATTATTTGTACAAATTTTTCATCTTTAAATGAATCAGCTAAAACAGAAAAAATATCAGTCATATTTTGCATTGACTCTATATCAGCACCAGTATTTACTGCTTTAATATATCTTTTTGCGATTAATTCTTCCATTTACGCCACCTTCTTCAAGATAACATTAGCCATAGCTTCTTTATCAAAACTATCACTACTTTTACTTAAGACTTCACTAAGTACATCTTCAACAACAGTACGAACCATTTTTCTTTGTTCGAATTCTATTAAAGAAGCGTGTTGTTTATTTAGAGTTTCTAGTTCAACATCACACTGTACCATCATGTTATCATTAATGATTTTATTCTCTTTTTTAGCATTAGTTGCTAATTCATCTGCAAATTTTTCTGCATCTGAAATTTTAGCTAAAGCATCTTTTTTAAGAGAGATAGTTTCACTTAACTTATCTTGTACTTTTTTAAGCTCATCAGAAATTCCTTCTGTACGAGCATTAAAATAATTTTTTATAGGTTCTGCAAGTAAATACCATAAAAGACCTGCAAATAATAAAAAGTTTACAGTTCTTTGAATAATATCTGTGCTTCCACCTTCTCCACCAGATGCTAATGCAAAAGTTGACATTGTTAGTAAAGTTACTAAAATTCTATTCACATAAGATCCTTTATATTTGACTAAATTTAGCTTTAACAGCTTGAGAAAACTGTGGAACCTGTGACGTTAAGTCAGCAGTCAACTCGTCTTTAGATTTAGAAAGAGATTTCTCAAACTCTAAATATTCATTTGCTAATTCAGCACGTCTTGCCGCTAATTTACTTTCAGCTAATTCCTTAGCATCCGCAACAACTTTCTCTCTTAGGGCCGCAGCATCGAGTTTAGCATTCATAATTATTGTTTGAGCTTTTGTATGTAACGCTTGAATTTCGTCATCATTATTACCTATTTTACCTAGATCTTTTTTAATGTCTTCATCACGTTTGTTCATAAAACTAAATAATGGATTATAAAGCCAACTGTTTAAAACGGCTATAAGCGAAAGAAATACAACAAATGTAGCCAAAAGTAGTATCGGATTTATATCTAACATAGCACCTCCTAAAAGTTGCGCAATTATACTATGTCAATATTGAAAGGATAGTTAAAGTAGTTATAAATTTGTAAATTTGTTTAAAAAATCGTTAATTTGTTCTTCATGATTGAATTCTATAACAAGCTTATTATTTGAAATATTTGTCTTTAATCCAAAGGAATGTAGCTTATCTTGTAGGTTTAAATAATCATATGTTGCTGTCTTTACTTTTAAAGGAGTTGGTGTCTCTTCAAGTTTCATGCTTTTTATCATTGATTCAACTTCTCGAACACTTAATTTTTGCCCTATAATAGAGTTAACCATAACTTGTTGTTGCTTATCATCTAAACCAACTAAAACTTTTGCATGTCCTGCTGTAATTTTTTTCTCGAGTAAGGCTTTTTGTGTTTTTTGGGATAACTGTAATAGCCGTAGTGTATTTGTAATATGCGTTCTACTCTTATGAATCATACTAGAGAGTTCTTCATGTGTAAGTTCATGTAGTTTCAAAAGTTCTGAATACGCTTGTGCTAATTCAACAGAATTCAAATCTTCTCTTTGAATATTTTCAAGAAGAGCAAGTTTACGCATTTTTTCATCGTCACTTGAAACTACTATACATCGTATTGTTTTAAGTTTAGCAATTTTTGACGCACGAAGTCTTCTTTCACCTGCTATGAGTATATAACCATCTATATCTTCATTTACAACTATTGGCTGCAATAAACCATCATTTTTAATAGATTCGGCTAGATCGTTTAAAGCTTCTTCATCAAATGTTTTTCGCGGTTGGAATGGATTAGGACGAATATCTTTTAAGGATACTTCTAAGATAGAATCTTTTTGTGTACCTTCATTTTCATAGGATTCATCTATTTCTCCAAAGAGTGCATCTAACCCTCTTCCTAACGCCATTGATTTCATTATCTCATGATCGCTTGTGCTAAATTTTGGTAGGCTACAGCACCACTCGATTTTACATCATAAAGAATAGCAGGTTTTCCAAATGATGGTGCTTCTGCTAGTTTTACATTTCTTGGTACTACTATATATTTATCTTGTTCATCTTTAAATAACTTACCATTAAAATGTTGTTTTAAATCTGCAAATACTTGTTTCGAGAGGTTATTTTGAGAACTAAACATTGTTGGTACAAAACCTTTTATACTTAGCTTTGGATTAATTGACTTTCTAACAAGCTTCACAGTATTTAAAAGTTGTGCTAAGCCCTCTAATGCAAAAAATTCACACTGTATAGGGATAAGAACTGAGTTCGACGCAGAAAGTGCATTAATAGTCATTGGACCTAATGCTGGAGGAGAGTCTATGATTATATAGTCATAATCTTTTTTAACATTTGCTATTGCACCTTTAAGGACAAGCTCACGCCCTTTAGCATTTTCAGAATCATAATATTCTTTCTCAATTCCAACAAGCCCAATATTTGATGGAGCTAAATGAAGTGTTGGTAAATCAGATTTTAAAATAATATCTTTTAATTTTTTTGTACCAATAAGAACATGATAAATATTAAACTCATAGTCATTTCTATGAAAGCCTAATGAAGTTGTTGCATTGGCTTGAGGATCTGCATCGATAAGCAGTACTTTTTTTTCTGCTACAGCCAAAGAAGCTGCTAAATTTACAGCAGTAGTTGTCTTACCAACCCCACCCTTTTGATTTGCAATTACTATTAATTCACTCATCTTGTGCTATATATCCTCTCACTATTAATTGTTAGGGAGCCATCATTTTCTAAGATAGCATTACCTAATGATATTTTTAAGTTATTCTTATGTGTAAAGAAGTCTCGGCTTCTGTCAAATTCTACCTTATATTTACTAAAGATTTGCTTCCATGAAGCTCTTTTTTCAATAAGTTTGAAATATTTTTCAAGTAAAATATTTCGAGATATTTTTATATCAAGTGTTGCAAAATTTTCTGGAGCATTTACTAAGTTTATTCCAACTCCACAGATAAGGCAATCCTGCGTAATATTTGTAATCATTCCACCAATTTTCATATCATTTATATAAAAATCATTTGGCCACTTTAACCAAACCTCTGATCCTAGATCTTTTAGTACTTCTTTTAAAAGGTATGAAAAATATATTGAGCATGATTCTAATTTTAAATCATCAGGTAAAGATTCAAGTGAAATAGCAAAGGAGAGGAATAAGTTTCCATTTAAGCCCTTCCATTTATTATCTCGACTACCAATTCCATTCGTTTGTATATCAGAGACTACTGCATGAGGTATTTCAGTTGTTTTATCTTGAAGAAGATTTTTTAAATAAGTCTGAGTTGAATTAACACTTTTAAGATAAGTAATCTTCAAGCGCCAATCTTTTACCATTGATATAAGAAATAATATCTATCTCTTTTTTTGAGGGAGCTTGAACACTAAAGATTCTAAGACTTCCTTGTTTGCACCCAATAAGTATGCTTTTCTCTTCTATTTTTAAAATTTTTCCTATCTCATTTGAGCTTGATGTATCTTCAAGTAAAATGTTTTTTAACTTAAGCTTAGATTCTAAATATATTCCAGGCCATGGAGTAAATGCTCTATATTTATTATATACATCATTAGAATTAACAAAACTCACTTCACCATCTGCTTTTGTAATTTTCTTACAATGTGTTGACTTAGAATCATCTTGAGGTTCTGGTGTGTATGAAGTAAAGTTTTTTAATACATCTACAGTTAACTCACAAGCAACCTGCGTAAGTCTATTAAATAAATTTTCTACCATTTCATTTTCAGGTACATCTATTGTAGAGATTTTTAAAATATCTCCTGTATCTAATCCAGCTTCCATAAGCATAGCTGTTACACCCGTTTGCTTGTCATCATTAAGAAGCGTTTGCTGAATCGGACTAGCACCACGGTACTGAGGTAATATACTTGCATGAAGATTAATACAAGGCGCATGATCTAAAATACTTTGTGGTAAAATCTGTCCATATGCAGCGACAACTATATAGTCACACTTTATTTTTAAAAGAGCTTTTACCGTATCTTCATCTCGAAGTCTATTTGGTTGGTATACAGGAATCTCATTTTCTCGTGCGATATTTTTTACCACTGGAGATATCATAACTTTTTTTCTTCCCACAGGCTTATCGGGTTGGGTATAGACAGCGACCACTTCTATATCTGAAGTAGCTATAAGTGTTTTTAAAATTTCCTCTGCATAATCAGGAGTTCCCATAAAAATTATTTTAATGAAGCAACCTTAAATAATGTTCCACCTAGATGCTTATTTTTGAGTAAATAGCTTTTAACATCACTCAAGTCAAATCCACTTGCTAAAAACATATTTATACCATTATCTAAAACATCCTGTGCTGCTTTTAGTTTTGTCACGATTCCACCTGTTGCAAAAACATTGTTTGGAGTTACATC
>JAFLJZ010000045.1 GCA_022712775.1 Sulfurimonas sp. | reverse complement strand
CGATCTATAACCACGGTGCGTAATAGTAACAACCATTGGCTCATTAGGGATTAAGTCTTCTATATCTATGTCATCATAGTCATCTTCAATTTCTGTACGTCTTTTATCCGTATAGATTGCTGCAACTTCATCAAATTCATCTTGAATAATTCCATGAAGAATTTCTTCACTTCTTAGAATTGATTCTAAATACTCAATAAGCTCAACTAATTCTGCAAGTTCTGCTAAGATTTTATCTATCTCTAAACCTGTCAAACGACCAAGTCTCATAGCCACAATGCTTGCCGCTTGAATTTCACTAAAGTCGTATTCTGATACTAAATTATTTTTCGCATCTTCTTCATTTGATGAAGCACGAATAGTTTTAATAACTTTATCAATGATGTCGATTGCTTTTTTCAAACCTTCTAAAATATGTGCTCTAGCTTTTGCTTTTTCAAGGTCAAAAATCGTACGACGAATAATTACAGTTTTACGGTGATTTATAAAGTGTTTTAAAATATCTATAATTCCAAAGATTCGAGGTTCTTGATTTAATATAGATAGCATGATAATACCAAAGGTAGTCTGCATACTTGTTTGCTTGAAAAGATTGTTAAGAACTATCTCGCTCATTGCATCACGTTTAAGCTCAATCACAACACGCATTCCATCACGATCTGACTCATCACGGATTAATGAAACACCTTCAATCATTTTATCTTTTACAAGATTTGCAATGTTCTCAATTAGACGAGATTTATTTACCTGGTAAGGAAGTTCATCAATAACAATAACTTCTTTTTTTGCAGTTTGCTCTATATGCGTCTTAGCACGAACTTTAATGCGACCACGACCAGTCTCATATGCATCCATAATCCCTTTTTTACCAAAGATGATTCCACCTGTTGGAAAGTCCGGTGCTTTAATGTGTTCCATAATCTCAATAAGAGAAATATCTGGATTTGCTAAAAGCGCTCTTAAACCATTCATAATCTCAGTTGGATTATGTGGAGGAATATTTGTAGCCATACCAACTGCGATTCCAGAAGAACCATTTATAAGTAAGTTTGGAACACGCGTAGGCATTACATCTGGCTCTTGAGTTGTACCATCGTAGTTATCTGTCATATTAACAGTATTTTTTTCTAAATCTTTAAGAAGTTCACCAGCATACTTTGTCATACGCGCTTCTGTATATCTCATAGCTGCAGCAGAATCACCATCAACAGAACCAAAGTTTCCTTGACCGTCTACAAGTTCCATTCTCATTGAAAAGTCTTGCGCCATTCTTACAAGAGCATCGTATACTGAATTATCACCATGTGGATGGTACTGACCAATAACATCACCAACGATACGCGCTGATTTTTTATACTTCGAACCATGAGAAAGACTTAGTTTAGACATTGCATAAAGAATTCTTCTATGCACTGGTTTTAAGCCATCTCTTACATCTGGTAATGCACGCCCAACAATTACACTCATAGAGTAATCAAGGTAGCTGTTTTGAAGAGTTGTTTCAATATTTATTTGTTGTATATTATCGTTGTTTAGCAAGTCGCTCATTAAAACACCTGAAAATTAAATTCATTTATAATATCTTAAAATCCCTTAATAAACTACTAAATAGATTAAACTCTTCATTTTTTTTCATTTTTTGGCTAAATAAGTATACTGATTAAAAAATAGGCAGATTATTGCCTATCTTAGAATTAAAAATAGTTATACTTTGTTCTGAAAATTACTCGCAAGAGAACTCAAAAGGAATTACAATGAAAAAATGGTTACTAATCGCTTTAACGCTTTTACCATCTTTAGCATTTGCTGAAGATATACCAACTCTCGACACTGGTGATACTGCATGGATGATGATGTCTACTGCACTCGTATTACTAATGACACCTGCTGGTCTTGCACTCTTTTATGGTGGTATGACACGCTCTAAAAATCTACTTAATACTTACGCTATGGTATTTATAGCATTTTGTGTAGCTATGATTGCATGGATAGCGCTTGGTTATTCAATCGCATTTGGTACGGCCCAGAGTGCTACTGTTCAACAATTTTCAGGTGGACTTTCTCATATATTCTTAAATGGAATTGCATGGAATGATTTAAGTGGAACATATCCTACTTATGTATTTGTAGTATTTCAAGGTACATTCGCTGCTATTACTGTTGCTATCGCATCTGGTTCAGTTATTGAGAGAATTAAATTTTCAACATGGCTAGTATTTGTAGCACTATGGGTTGTTGTTGTTTATGCTCCTATTACGCACATGGTATGGGGTGGAGATGGTGCATTATTATTTGATCATGGTGCACTTGATTTTGCTGGTGGTACAGTTGTACATATGAATGGTGGTTTAGCTGGTTTAGTATTAGCTTACTTAGTTGGTAAACGCGCTGGTCTTAATAAGGTTGCAATGAAACCATTTAGTGTAATGCTAACTGCCTTAGGTGCTGCTTTACTATGGTTCGGTTGGTTCGGTTTTAATGGTGGATCTGCATTTGGTGCAAACGCTATTGCTGGTCTAGCTTTTTTAACTACTGCTCTTGCTCCTGCTGTTGCTGGACTTACTTGGGTTGCTATTGAGTGGATTATTTACAAAAAACCTACATTACTAGGTGCTGTTTCAGGTGTTGTTGCAGGTCTTGTAGCAATTACTCCAGCTGCTGGTTTTGTTGATGTTGGTGGTGCTATGATTATTGGTGGCGTTGGTTCAGTAGTTGCATTCTTTGGTGTTGCTACTCTTAAGAAGAAACTTGGTTATGATGATTCTCTTGATGCATTTGGTATCCACTTCTTAGCCGGTCTATGGGGTGCATTAGCTGTTGCCATTTTCGCTCTAAAAGATAATGATTTATTATGGGATGGTCCACTTAAAGAATCTGGAGATAGAATGGGACAATTCATAGTTCAACTTGAATCAGTTCTTGTTGTTGGAGTATTCACGCTTGTTGGAACTGTTATCGTTTACTTTATTGCTTCTGCACTTACAGGTGGTGGACGTGTTGATGAAGAAACTGAATCAAGAGGTCTTGACGAAGCTGTTCATGGTGAAAAAGGTATCAACCTTTAATAAAATTTTTAACCCTATAAAGTTATCTCAAAAAATATTTTTTGTAGCTTTAGGGGCTTGTAAGGACTTTAGTCCATGCTTCTAAAATGGGCTTTTGCTCATTTTAGAATCTATTGTGTTACAATACAAAATAAAATATCTGGAGATATAAAATGAAAAGAGTAGAAGCGGTTATTAAACCATTTAAACTAGAAGATGTAAAAGATGCACTTGCAGAAATCGGAATCGACGGTATGACTGTAAGTGAAGTAAAGGGTTATGGTCGTCAAAAAGGTCATAGTGAACTTTATCGTGGAGCAGAATATGTAGTTGATTTTCTACCAAAAATAAAAATGGAAATGGTAGTTGATGACAAAGATGTTGAGCAAGTTACTGCTACAATCGTTGAAGCAGCTCGTACTGGTAAAATTGGTGATGGTAAGATATTTGTAAGTGACATCGAACAAATTATCAGAATCAGAACTGGTGAAACAGATACAGAGGCGATATAATCGCACCCTCCTCCATATTAAATTGATTAATTTTTAATCAGTTTAATTCTTCAAAACAAAAAAACTTAGATAAAATAAACCCTTAAATATAAATTTAGGGGTTTATTTCATGCTAGAATCTGATTTTAAATACATAATCGATACTTTTTTCACACTTTTTTCTATGGTGCTCATCATCTTTATGGTACCTGGGTTTGCTATGCTTGAAGCGGGTCTTGTTCGTACGAAAAATGTCACTTCTGTTTTAACTATCAATGTAATGATTTATGCAGTTGCTTCAATGGCTTTTCTTCTCATTGGTTACGATTTAGCATTTGGTTCATGGGAAAATGATAGCATGAGTAAATGGGCGGCCTTTATGTTTCAAATGGCTTTTGTTGGAAAGACTATCAATATCATGAGTGGTGGAGTTAGCGAAAGAGTTAGAATCATACCCTTAGCAATTTTTGCTGCTATTATGGGTGGAATCATCTATCCTACAGTTGTAAATATTAGCTGGGGTGCTGATATGTTAGCAGGAACGATACTTGATATAAATATGTATGATTTAGCAGGTTCAACAGTAATCCATTCAACTGGTGGATGGGCACTTCTTGCTGCTATTATAATTATGGGTTCTCGTAAAGGTCGTTATCAAAACGGAAAAATAAGAGTTATTCCCGCTTCAAATATCCCGCTTGTTGTTTTAGGTGCTTTTCTTTTATGGATAGGCTGGTTTGGATTTAATGGTGGATCAGTTGGTTCAATTTCTTCAGTTGAAAATGCAGACTTAGTTGCAAAAACAATTATGAATACAAACACAGCAGGCTTAGCTGGTGCCTTAATCGCTGGATTCATTATGTATGCAAGATATAAACTTTTTGATATAACTATGATTTTAAATGGTGCGCTTGGTGGACTGGTAGCTGTTACTGCTGGACCTGATTTATATGATGTATATACTCCGATTCTAATTGGTGTAATTGGTGGAGCATTAGTTGTATTTGCTGTGCCACTCTTTGATAAACTTAAACTTGATGATCC
>JAFLJZ010000044.1 GCA_022712775.1 Sulfurimonas sp. | reverse complement strand
GGATCATTAAAACAAAAAAAGAATAAAAAATTGATGTTACATTTAGCATAAGAATACCTTAGATTTGTGACATTACATAGCTAGTTAACATTGAAATATCTTTATTTATATTTTGAATATCCAATGCTTCTCTTTGTATACCATTACCAAAATCCCATTGACCACTACTCCAATTACATTTTTCTGCAAGTTTCTCAATATGTGGTAAAAAATCTTGTGCAATATAAAAATCTTTATCTCCAATCGTGTGAATCAATTCTTCCATTACAAAACTAAGTCCTATAATTCCAGCTCCATGAGTCAATCTTGTTTTTGTAGGCTGTAACTTCCAATCATCTTTGAATACTTGAGAAACTGCTCCCCAGTAAGCATAAAGTATAGATACCATACCTTCTATATCAGCTTCTGAATTTCCTGTGATGATATTAGAAGTGTAATTAAATAGAACTCCATCTTGTAAACTATGATTAAATGCTTTAATTAGAGTGTTATCTTTAATGATTCCATCTGGATTTGTATGTGTTTTTATTTTTTGATAAAAAGGAGAGTCTTTACGAGAGTTTAGTTCTTGTATTAAAAGCATTGGAATTCTTTTATCTGCTAAAGCTTTTGGAACTTCAACATCAACATCAGGGATTAACTCATAAATAAGTGATTTAGGTAATGGTTTAGTATTGTTAACTAAAATAAATTGCTCTTTTTGTTCATGTGCATCATTTGTAATAAATGCATTCACTACAACATTGAAATTCTCTTTTTTTATATTTTTGAGAGCTGTAACACGTTGTTGTCCATCTACAATCCAGCCATTTTTGTCCTCACTTACCGGAATTACTAGATATCCAAAATCACTAGTATCATCAAGGGGTTCAAATTTAACATTATCATTAAAACATATAACAATAGAGTTTGGTAAAATTGCATTATCTGAATCAAGATAGTTAGAAATCTCTTCAATATGTTTGGTTACAGCAATGCGTTGATAACCTTCCAGTACACCATCTTCTGTTCGTTTAATTCGTGATATTGATGCAAAATCTAAAATATGTTTACCATTGGCTTTGAATGTGTAAATAGTTTTGTTCCCCTGTTTTACTTTTAGTGCTGGATATTTTACTGTACTCATTAATTTTTTCCTTCTAATAATTCTTCTAGTTCTCTCATGAATTGCCATAGATTATGAAATCCTCTTCGTCTATTACGATTAGAGTTTCTAAAAATCACAACCTCTATACTAACATCTTGACATATTTCACATTGACATTTTTGCCAATATTTATCTAATAACACTTGTCTGTATCTTTCCTCTGGTATTTTATCTTTAAAAAGTTTTTCATAAGCGATTACTTTACTTAAAGTATTTTCAAGAGATTCTTTACCTTTGTCATATAATCTTAGAGCAGATAAGGATTCTTTTTCTAGTTTCTGAGCAGTCTCTTGTGATAGAACTCCTGAGCTTATTTTACGTTTTAAAGCAGCTGTTCCATCTGATGAAGGAACTCTTATAGCGGTATAGTGTTCCTTTGGTGAATAGTAGTTAAACTTACTATCTTTAAAGGCTCTAATAAGTGGTGAAGTTGAATCAAAACTAGTTATATCATATTTTAAGAACCTATGTAATTGTTTAGCTTTTGCAAAACCAAATAAATGTATTTTAATTTCTCTTGGAATTGCTTTTCTAACGGCAGCAATAATTTCTTCACATTGATCGACATCAAGCGGTACTAAACCTCCGATTGCAATATATGTATATCCCATTTCTACAAGATTAATAGATGCACTTTGCATACTTTTAGGAGACCAAGCTTGAGCAACTCCAATTGGTTCAAAAGAAGCATTTTTTTCTTTTGATATTCGAATAAATTCTTTTGCATTTTCTTGTGTAATATCATATCGTTTTTGCATTTCTTCATTTACAATAAAATCTGGACTATCACTATCAAAACGAGAGTCATATTCAAAAATAATATGATCGACCGCAACAGCATGAGTAAATCCACACTGCATATAATAATCTACCATTTCAGAATTATCATAGGGAGGTTTGTCTAGTTTTACATAACTAAAAGCTCCACTATCACCAAAAATAATCCCATCTTTGTATCGTAGAAACTTATGAGCACCTTCTCTTTTAAAACGTTGTGATTGCATAATAGAGTATGCTCCAGATGTTTTATACACTCCATCAGCTAGTATTGCTCTAGAAACTAGCATGCCATCATATGGCTTTTGTTTATACATCTCATGAGGATATTTATCTGTTCTTTGTAAAACTCTATTTTTTGAATAGGCATCCTTTTCAAAATCATAACCAGGGTCTACAAAGTCTTGACTGTCTGCAAAAATAAATTTCATTAAAAGTTTTTCCTATTGATATCATCGTAAATTTTTATTATATGTCTTGCTAAAATTCGTTTATGAGCAGAGATATTTTGTAATTCATTCCATTCCATATCTAAACCGTTCCATCTTCCTTCAGTCCAAAAACATGAGTTTTTTATCTTTTCTAATTCTTTAACAATTCTATGTTCAGATTTAGTATCTTTTGGATTTACATTCCGCATTATTAAATCCATTAGTCCACCCATTGCATGCATCCCCACACCATGCATTAAACGACTTTGAATTGGTGGTTTACCCCATGCATTAGGAAAAACTTTTTTTACAGCACCCCAATAAATATATAATATAGCTAACATACTGTCATAGTCAGTATCATTACCATCTGGATCAACATAAGGATATAAGCATCCAGTATAGTTTCTTATTGATGTTTTTAAAATATCTATTATAGAATTATGTGTAATTATTGAACTAAATCGTTCATCATTTTCAGTTGATGCCTTTTTTATCAATCCATAAAATGGTGATTTTGGTTCAAAATTTAAGACCTCTGTTATCCTTGAAGGGATTAGTCTTGCACTTAAATCTGCAGGAAGTACAGAAGTAACTGTTGGTAAAAGTTCATCTATTAAACTTTTTGGTAAGGGTTTAGTCTTATTTATACGTATAAACTGTTCCCTTTGAACTTCTAAGTCCTTTGCTATAAAAGCAGTTATAGGAATTGGTAGTTTTGGTTTATTGCACTTTGACAAAGCAAGTGCACGTTGTTGTCCATCTACAATCCAAGCTGGTTTAAACCCATTCTCCATTATAGGTATTTCTAAAGTACCAGCTGTTGAGTAGCGATCTGAAT